>JAUZRX010000063.1 GCA_030949985.1 Acidobacteriota bacterium | reverse complement strand
CCCGGCCGCTAGGGGCAGGCGGCGGCGTCTTCGTGGGCGGTCACCGAGCAGAAGCCCACGCCGCTGTGGGGTCGAGGGGTGCCGTCCGAGCGATGGCCGTGGGGGCCTTCGATGCCGTCCGTGGTGGCTGCGGCGATCTGGAAAAACAAACTCTGGCCCGGTGTGCCTGGCATGGGGACTACGCTTTGGCCGCCGCGGGAGAGCCCGCAGATCGCGCCGTCGTAGGGCCCCTCGGCGACCTGGTTCAACGGGCCGTGGAAGAGGTTGTAGCGGGCGGCGGTGCAGGTTTCGGTGTCGTAGTCGAGCCAGAGATCGCCGTCAGCCGTGCGGGCGGCGCGCATCGCGTGACCGCCGCCGGCGGCGCCGTCGGGAACGGCTACGGCGACGGTCGAAGCGGCTTGCAGGTAGAACATGCTGCGGCCGTGGGTCGAGGCGATCAGGCGGCCGTCGGCCACGTGCTCGAAAAGATCGGTTACCGCGGCCAGGGGCAGACCATCGGAAAAGCCGGTCCAGTTGGCGCCGCCGTCCAGGGAACGGTAGATGCCCAGGTCGGTGGCCGCGAAGAGGATTGCCGTGTCGCCGGGGTCCGCTACCAGGTCGTTGACCGGGACGTCCGGCAAATCTCCGGTCACGTCGGTGTAAGTGGTTCCCCCGTCGGTCGTCAGCATGATCTTCGGGTAACCGTAGCCGCCGAGCACGATCCAGGCCTTGGCCGGATCGGTGCCGTCGGGCACGACGCGGCGAATGTTGCGATTGGGAAGGTTCTGCTTGACGTTGTCGAAAGCCGGGTTGGGGGCGAGGGCTCCGGTGGTGCGGAAAAGTCCGCCGAACTCGTAGCCGACCCACAGGACGTTGCGATCGGCCGGTGAGACCGCCAGGGCCGAGACCATGCGGCCGTAGTAGATGGGCCCGAGAATGTCGTCCCATGGCGTGTCATGGAAATCGACCGTGCGGTAGACTCGATGGGTGCCGACGTAGAGGGTCGAGGCATCAGAAGGGTCCTTTTCGATGATGCCCACCCAGGCCCGCGGATCGTCGGGCTTGATGCCGCTCTCGGCGTTCTGCCAACTGGCGCCGGTGTCCAGGGAACGGCGCAGGGCCGTGTTCTGGTACTCTCCCATCAGGCGTGAACCGGCAATGGCGCACATCCCGCCGTCGCCGCCGAGGACGATCGCCCAGCCGTCGGCGTCCCGCCGGCGATGCGACCCCCTGTCCTGGGTGCCGCCCATCAGCATGCCGGCTTCCACGTCACTGCTGCAGGCTCCGTAGTACTGTGTCGTGGGCAGGCCGAGGCTGATATTGGTGAAGGTCTCGCCCCAGTCGGTGCTGCGATAGACACCGCCGTCGTTTCCCACTACCACCTCGCCGTCGGGACCCGTCAGAAGGGCGTGGTGGTCGACATGAATCGGCGCAGAGGTTTGGGTCCAGCTCGCACCGGAGTCTCGGCTGATATGAAAACCCACACCGCCCAGGTAGATGGTCGAGCAGTCGTCCGGGGCGATGGCGACCGTGTTGTCATACCAGCACTGGCCGCCGCAATGGGCCGGCGCCTGGCTGACTTGGCTCCAGGTCACGCCGCCGTCGGTGGAACGATAGAGGCCTCCGCCGTTGGTGCCGGGGGCGACGACCATGATCTGGGGATCGGCCCGGCAGATGTCCAGCACGTTGCGACCGAGGTCGGTGGGCAGGCCCCCCTCGACCTGGACCCAGCTTCCACCGGAATCCTCGCTGCGCCACAGGCCGCGGCCCCAGATCGAGGCGAAGATTACCGACGGTTGGTTCGGCCGGAAAGCCAGGTCGGTGCCTCCCGCGTCGGTGGGCAATCCGCCCCCTACCTGGGTCCAACTCGCCCCACCGTCGTCGGAACGGTAGATGCCCGCGGCGCCGCAGGCCCACAGACGCTCGGAATCCGCGGGGTCCACTTCGAGGCAGCGGAAAGAGGCGGAGAAGCGATCGGAAGCGGTCCAGGTCAACCCGCCGTCCGTGCTGCGCAGCACACCGATACCGCCGTAATTGTCCACCGCGCCGTTGCCTTCACCGGTGGCCCAGTACAGGCGTCGGGGATTGCGGGGGTCCGCCGCCACGGCTCCGGAGGCCTGCGTCGCCTCCCGATCGGTCAGCGGTTCCCAGTGGCCGCCGTTGTCCCGGGTGAGCCAGGCCCCGCCATCGGCCATGGCGGCCAGCAGCCACCCTTCCCGCCCGGCCACCCGGGACAGGCCGGTGACGCGGCCGGGGATGAGGGTCGGACCGACGCCGATCCAACGTCCGGTGAGGGGAAAGGCGGCTGCGTCTCCCGCGCTTGCGGCGGGGCTCGCCGGGGAGGCAAGCTGCCTGAGCCAGGCTTGGTGGCGCCAGTTTTCGGGGATCGGCCGGTCGAAAGGGGCGAGCCGCTGCTTGAGCCAGTAGTGCAGCCGCATCACCCGGTTGTCCGCCACCCCCGCGGCGATCTGCTCGAGCGTCCAGCGGTAAGCCGGCTCCGGGGTCAGCCATTCTTCGGCTTCGATGGGGGTCCAGCGTCGCAGGCGCTGCCCGAGGGGGGTGGGACGTTGCTCGGAGCGGGCGGCGCTGCGGTCGGGGGGTGCGCTCGGATCCTCGCCGAGGGAGGGCACGGAACCGAGCAGGACGAGCACGGTGAAGGCTGCAAGCAGGTCGCGGGCAGTGGGCACGAACGTCTCCTCCGCTCCCGCCGGGCCTCCCGGGAGCCGACCCATGATCTACGGTGAGCCACCGGCGGGAGCAAGGGCGGCCCCGGTTTGACGTCGAAGCGTCCCGGGGCCGGTGCCCGGAGCGCGCCGCGGGGAACGCCGGGGCGTATCAGCCCGGAAGCGCGTAGATCCCGCGGGATTCGGTTCGCCAGCGCTTCCACTCCCGCTCGCTGCGTACGGGGCTCCAGCCGGCGATCCGGGTCATCACGGCCAGGGTACGGCGGGCCGTCCGTTCGGCGTCGGGGTCCCACTCGGGGAGGCGCCAGCGGAACAGCAGGTCCGAGAGGGTGCGCAGGGCCTCGTGCTGGAGGGCCCAGGTGATCTCGGCCTCGAAGGGGTATCCCCGGGCGGTCAGCGGCTGCGCGGCGCCGGTCGCCAACACCCGCTGCCACCGGGCCCCATAGAGGCCGACCCACCAGCGGGCCTGCTCGGGGGAGTGACCGGCGGCCACCACCGAGGCCTCGAGGCTCTGGGGGTTCTCCCCGCCGGAGCGCTCCAGCTCCTGGCCCGGTTCCGCGCGCAGCCGGCCATGGCCGAGCACCTGGGCGGCGGCCCGGGCGACGGAGCGGCCGACCCGCCTGTGGGTCGTCAGCTTGCCTCCTGCTACGGTCAGGCAGGGGATGCCGGCCACCTTCTCCCGGAAGACCTTGTGGCCGCGGCTGAGTCGGTCGGGATGGCCGGCCCCCTCGACCAGGGGGCGGAGGGAGGCGAAAGCCGTGCGGGGCTCGAGGCCCGGAAAACGGTGCTCGAGCATCTGCTCGAGGTAGCGGATGTCGCCGGCGGTGGGCTGCACCCGGCTCGCCGGCCGGCGATCGTCGTCGTCGGTGGTGCCCAGCAGCAGAGTTTCGGCCTGGGGCACCGCCAGCACCACGCGGTGGTCGCCTGGATGCTGGTCGATCAGGGCCGCCCCGGCTGCGGCGGGCACCACCAGGTGGGCGCCGCGGGTGGGGCGTACCAACGGCCTGGTGCCGGGGAGGCCCACCTTTTGTCGGAAGCGGTCCACGTCGGGGCCCGTGGCATTGACCAGCGCCCGCACCGAGCAGCGGGCGATTTCTCCCGTCAGGGTGTCCCGCACCGTCGCCCGGGCCGATCCCGGCCCTTCGGGCTCGATGCCGAAGAGTTCGCAGCGTGGCCCGAGCCACGCGCCGTGGCTGCGGGCGGCCAGGGCCACCAAAAGGGTCAGTCGCCGGTCGTCGGTGACGGCGTCGTGGTAGAGCAGGAAGCGCGTCCCCGTTTCGAAACGGGTTTCGGGAGGGAGCAGAGCGGCGGCCTGCTCGGGTGGAATGGAGCGGCTGGATGGCCAGGCGCCGGGGGGGCGAGCCAGGCGGTCGTAGATCGCGAGTCCCGCGGTGGCCAGTGCCCGCCAGCGCCAGGAGGCGCTGGGCTCGAGGGGCAGAATGAAGGGCAGGGGGCGGACCAGGTGGGGCAGGGACTGGTGCAGCACCCATCGCTCGTGGAGGGCTCGCCGGACGAGGGACAGTCGCCCCGCCGCAAGGTAGCGCAGGCCCCCGTGGATCAGGCGCGACGAACGGCCCGAGGTGCCGCTGCCGAAGTCGCGGCGTTCTATCAGGCCCACCCGCAGACCCTCCCGGGCCGCTTCCCGGGCCACCGCGCATCCGGAGATGCCTCCGCCCACCACGAGCAGGTCGAGGCGGCGACCGTCGATCTGCGCGATGGGTGTGCTCAAGGTTGCTCAGACGGCCCGCCGCCGGAAGATGCCGAAGGCCAGGGCCAGGGCGACGAACAGCAGGTCCAGGCCCACCAGCCAGTCTCCATGGCGGGCGTAAAAAGTCGGTGGCGTGGACGAGGGGCGGATGGTGCCCCGCAGGATGGTGCTCTCGGCGACTCCCGTGCGGGCCTGCACGTGGCCCAGGCGGTCGGCCAGGGAAGAGACGCCCGAATTGGCGGCCCGCACCACGGGGACATCCAGTTCGCGGGCCCGGGATCCGGCCATGGTGGCGTGCCAGGCGGGAAAGACGCTGCGCCCCCACCAGGCGTCGTTGGTCATCACCACCAGCAGGTTGGCACCTTCGTTGCGATAGCGCCGGGCGAGCTGGGGGTACATCCCCTCGTAGCAGATCAGCACGCCGATGCGGGCCGCCCCCACCTGAAAGAGGGTCGGTCGGGGCCCCGGCGTGAAGTTCCCCAGCAAGGTGAGGTAACCGTCGCCACCCTTGCGCCTGGAGGGGTCCCAGCCGATCAGGTCCGCGAAGGGGACGCCTTCGGCGAAGGGCAGCAATCGCTGCTTGCCGTACCATCGGCGGGCCGTACCCCGGGGTGTGGCCAGGGCGGCGCCGTTGTAGAGCTTGCCCAACCGCCGATGGCCATCGGTGCGATCCCAGGCGAAGAGATCGGCGCCGTAGAGGATGGGGACTCCCACTTCGCGGGACAGTTGCGAGAGGTCTTCGTCGGCGAAGGGCGAGGATGTGCGCCAGATCACCGGGCCCGGTCGAGCCGATTCGGGCCAGAGTATCAGGTCGGCATCCTCCGCCGCCTTGCGGGTCATGCGCCAGATGCGTCGCCGGAGACGGGGCCACTGTCGGGGATCCTTCTTCTCGTCGACGGTGGCGAAGGGCTGGACGATGCTCAGGCGCAGGGCGGGCAGGGGGTTTTCGTGTTCGCCCGCCAACAGGGGGGCCGCCAGGCGGGGCAGGCCCCAGCCGGCCAGGCTGCAGGCGGCAAGCAGTGCGGCACGGCTCCGGCGGCCGCCCTGCCAGGAGGTCCACGCGGCCAGCATCCCGGCCGCGACCAGGCACATCCAGAGGGGGACGACGAAGGGGCCGGTCCAGGCGGTGATCGCCAGCCAGTCCGGCGACGCGCCCATGCCGTGGGCCAGCAGGTCGGCCGGAAAAGAAAGGTCGCTCAGGGTGCGGACCTTCTCGAGAATGACCCAGATCAGGCCGAAGCCCACCGCCCGGGGCAAGCCCGTGCGTCGCTCGAGCCAGAACGATCCCCAGGCTTCGAGGACGGCGAAGGGCAGGATGTACGCGATGGCCAACAGGTAGAAGACGATGGCCAGCGGTGAGTATCTCAGCAGGGCCAGCAGGAAATGGGCGGAGACCGCGTAGCGGGCGAAACCCATGGCCAGGCCCAGCTTGACGGCGTCACGGCCGTCGCGCGCCCGGCGAAAGGGGATCAGGAAGAGCAGGAAGGCGACCCAGTAGAAGGGGGCCAGGCCGAAGGGCAGCCACAGCCCGGCCCCGACCGCTCCGGCGGCCAGGGCCAGGGCCGGCGAAGGGGCCTTGGCATCCCCTTCGCTCAGGACGCGCGCAGCACCAGGCTGGCGTTGTGCCCGCCAAAACCGAAGGAATTGGAGAGGGCCGCCAGGTCGCGAAGGGGCTGGTTTTTCCTGGGGAGGTTGAGGTCGCATTCCGGGTCCGGATTCTGCAAGTTGACGCAGCGATGCGCCACTTCGTCCGCCAGGCTCATGGCGGTGGTGATCACTTCGAGGGCTCCCGATGCGGCAATGGCATGGCCCGTCATGGCCTTGGTGGAGGAGACCAGCGTGTCCCAGACGCGGTTGCCCATCACCTGGTGCAGGGCCTTGCTTTCCGTCGGGTCGTTGAGCCGGGTGGATGTGCCGTGGGCGTTGACATAGCCGATCTCGTCGGGGGCCGCGTCCGCCGCCGCCAGGGCTCGCCGCATCACCCGCACCATCTGGTCACCGGAAGGCTCGAGCTGCATCATCGAATGGGCGTCGCAGGTGGCCGCATAGCCGTCGATGCGGGCATAGATCCGCGCGCCGCGGGCCCGGGCGTGGGCCTCGCGCTCGAGGACGACGATGCCCGCGCCTTCGCTCATCACGAATCCATCGCGGTCGGCGTCGAAAGGACGGGAGGCGCTCTGGGGGTCGTCGTTGCGGGTGGAGACCGTGCGTAACAGGTCGAAGCCGATCAGGCCGTAGCCGTCCGCGTCGGAGAGCACCCGCTCCACGCCGCCGGCAAGGACGATGTCCAGTTCGCCGTCCCGCAGCAGCCGCCAGGCATCGCCGATGGCCATGGTGCCCGCCGCGCAGGCCGTGGCCACCGCCTTGCACTCTCCCTTGAGCCCGTACTTGATGGCCACCTGGGCCGGTACCGCGTTGGGGATCAGCATCGGCAGGGCGTAGCGGGAGACCCCGGTCAGGGGCCCTTTCCCGACCCAGTTGCGGTGGGAGCGTTCCACGGTGATCAGGCCGCCCACGCCGGTGCCGAGGATCACCCCCGCTCTTTCGCTGTCGATTTCCAGCACCCGAAGGACCGGTTTGCGTCCCTCGGTGGGTTCGAGCGCCAGGCCCGCGTCTTCGAGAGCCATGCGGGCGGCGGCGATGGCGAATTGGGTCGCGGGATCCAGTAAGCGGGCCTCTCTTTCCTCGATGCCGAAAGCGGTGGGGTCGAAATCGTCCACGGGCGCCCCGACCCGGGTCTTGATGCGCTTGTCGAGCCAGTCGAAGTCGATCCGGCGCGCGCCCACCCGGCCTTCCATCAAGGCACTCCAGAACCTTTCCTTGCCGATTCCAATGGATGAAATCGGGCCCACTCCCGTGATGACGACCCCCTCTCCCCGGACGCTCCCCATCATGGTCCTCCACGGCAGGAGCGGCGTGGCATCCACCCCTCTACCCTCTACACTGGTGCCGAGCCCAGGCCGACCGGTCCGAAGGGGGCTCTCCCTGGTGATTCCGCCCCTGACCTGCCGGGTCGGACGACCCACAGGCCGCGGATCCGTCCCACGGCCGCCTGGCGACCTATAGACTCTACGCCGAATCACGGTCGGGAGGGGAAGTGTTTCTTGGGGCGGGCGGTCTCCGCCGCCCGGCGGAGGACCCAACGATGGACGGCGGCAAGCAGGAGGGCCTCGAGCGGTCCGGGGCGAGGCTCGATGCGGAGAGGATCTTCAGGTCTTCCGGGTGGGACCGGCTCTTCGTCGGGGCCGGCTGGCTGCTTGTGCTCCTGTTCGGTCTGTTCGTCTTGCGCGGCTGGTTGCCCGGGAGGGCCGAGGCTCTCTCACCGGTCGGTCCGGATTCTGTACTGCTGATGGAACCGCTGGCCCTGGGCGAGACGGCCGCCGAGCGAGAGTGGGCCTCCACATTGGCTGCGGCCCTGGCCACGCACCTCGAGGGGCGTACTCGCGTGATACGGGCCGGGACCTCCTCCAGCGGGCCCACGACCTATATCCCCCACCTGGCGCGCCAGGCTGGGGCTCGAGCCGCGCTGCGCGCCACGGTTTTCCAGGTGGAGGGAGGCATGCGGATCCAGGTCCGCCTGATTCCGGCGGACTCCACCACCCGTCGCTGGCGTCGGCGTTACGAGTTGGCGTGGCCCGGCGGGGTCAGCGAACAGGCTGACACCGTGGCCCGCGAAGTCGTCCTGGCGCTCTACGGCTCCGACCCGGAGTGACCGGGGGCGGCGACCTGGGATCAGCCCGCCTTGGTGGCCACCACGTAGGCGATCCATGCCGGGTCGGCGGGGGCGTGACGGCGGGGACGATAGCGCCCGTCGCCCTCGCCGGTCTCCGGATCGGTGCCCTCCCAGTAGACCTGCACCTCGTCGAAACCCGCCTCGATGAGCAACTCCTGGACTTCGGGCAGGGTCCACAGGCGCCAGTCGTAGCTGAAGGCCCGCCGGATGCGACTTCCATCGCGGAAGCGGAAGTGGATGAAGTTCTTCGCGTGGTGGGTGATCGGGTCGAAGCGCCGCTGCTCCCAGACGTACTGGAAGGCAGGATGGGCAAGGCCCGCCACCTCTCCCTTGCCGACCTTGCGCTTTTCCCGGTGATCTTCCAGGTAGGACTCGGAGCCCCCCATCATGTCCAGGACGAATAGCCCCTCGTCGGCCAGGTGGCGGCGTGCGGCTTCGAAATAGGTGCGCAGTTCTTCCCGTGTCTTGAAGACGAAGAACGAAAAGTTCTGGGCCGCGACCACGTCCGCCGGCGGGCCGCCCACCTCACGCACGTCGCCCTGGATCAACTGCACCCTCTCTCGCGCCCTGGGGGGCAGGGCGGCGAGATTGTTTTCGCGCGCCCAGGCCAGGGGTACCGGGTCCAGGTCGATGCCGAAGGCGAGTCGGTCCCGCTTCGAGCGCACCCACTGGCAGCAGACGGCGGCGGTGCCGCAGAAATCCTCGCGCAGGATGCGGGGGTCTTTCGAGAAGCGCTTGCGGAAGACCTTGCGGAAAAAAGGAGCCTCCACGTCGGGAGACTGCACCGCGGCTTCGTAGAGGACGTACTTGTCGGCCTGTTCGGCGAGGGTCTTCTTGCGGTTCTTTTTCTTCTTCTCGGCGCCCATGGGTTCTCCGTGACGATCGCGCTTCCCGGTGTTTCCGGGCCGGCGGAGAATCTACCACGCCGGAGACCGGCGGCCGAGAGGAGACGGGCTCGTCGCCGCCGGCGGCAGCTCGCTGCCAGCTGCGGAAGACGCTGTCTCGACGGGCTAGGAGTCGAGCACCTGTTCGAGCTTGCGCAGCAGGTCCGTGTCGGAGTAGGGCTTTTGCAGGAAGCCCGCTGCCGACGAGCCTTCGACCTTCGCTGCAATATTGTCGGCGGTGTAACCGCTCGAAAGCAGGACCCGGACGTCGGGGTCGATCCGGCGCAGTTCCTCGAAGACGCGGCCGCCGCTCATGTCGGGCATGGTCATGTCGAGCAGCACCGCATCGAAGCCGGCGGGGGCCTTGCTGAAGGCGGCCAGGGCGGCTCGTCCGCCGTCGACGACCTCGACACTGTAGCCGGCCTGCCGCAGGACCTCGCTGACGAAGTCCCGTACCAGTTCCTCGTCGTCCGCCACGAGGATCCTGCGCCTGGATTGTCCGGCCCCGGGTGGGGGAGAGGGCGGGGCCGTGGTCCTGGGCCGGATCTCGACGGGCAGGTAGACGCCCACCGTGGTCCCCTCTCCCGGGGTGGAATCGACGGTCAGGTAGCCACGGTGGCCGAGCACCGATCCCGCCACGGCCGCCAGGCCCAGGCCGCGGCCACCGGGCTTGGTGCTGTAGAAGGGATCGAAGATCCGGGGCAGGGCTGCGGGGGCGATGCCACAGCCGTCGTCACGGACCTCCAGCAGCACGTACTCTCCCGGCTCCGGGGACTCTCCGCCAAAAGCACCCGCCAGGGGCTTGTCGCCGAGCGCGACCCGGCTGGCCCGGAGGTGGATCGTACCGCCGTCCCGGGGGAGGGCTTCGGCGGCGTTGGTCACCAGGTTCATCAGGACCTGGCGGAGCTGCGAGGGGTCGCCCTCGATCGGGGGAAGGGGGGGGGAGGACTCGATCGTCAGGGCCGCATTCCCGGGGACGCAGACGGCCAGCAGTTCCCGCATGCCCTCGAGTAGCTCGCGGGGATCGCAGAGCCGCAGTTCGAGCTGGCCCCGGCCCGCGTAGGCCAGAAGCTGCCGGGTGAGGGAGGCCGCCCGGCGGGCCGCCTGCTCGATGCGTCGGGCGTGGGTGCCGGCCGGGTGTTCCGGGGGGATCTCGGAGCGAATCATGGCTGCGTAGCCCAGGACGCCCATCAACAGGTTGTTGAAATCGTGGGCCATGCCACCGGCCAGGCGGCCCAGGCTCTCGAGCCGGCGGGAATCCTGCCTTCGGACATCGGCCCGGCGCTGGCGCAGGGAGGCGAGAAGGCGCGCGAGAGGATCGGCGGCATGGGCGGCGATGGACTCGATGGCCCGGCGGCCGGGGGCGCCGAAGGCCGGTCCCAGGGTCGTGCCCACCACGAGGACGGCGATCGTCTCGCCCCCTGAGCGCAGGGCGATGCCGGAAAGCCCCTCGAAGGGAGGGCGGCCGCCGCGGTTCCCACGCGCGAGCAAGGTTTCCACGGCGTGGAAGACCAGGCTCTCGGAGGCCAGGACCTCCACGAGCGGGCCGCCTTCGACGCCGTTTTCCAGGGCTTGCAGCAGCTCCGGCGGAAAACCGCGGTGGGCCGCGAGCCCCGCCGGGGCCGCCGGCGTCGCGGGCAGGTGGATGCCCGCGGCCTCCACTCCTTCCTGGGCCAGGGTGGTGGCGAGGATCGCTTCCAGGGCCGGGTCGAGCCGCGTCGCCGAGCCCAGGGTGGTGACCAGGGAAAGAAGCTCCTCGTTGAGTTTCTCGACGCGGATCCGCGGGGTGATGTCATGGAGAATCACGTGCAGCAGCCGCCGACCCCGGACCGACACCGGCCCCATGTGGCTCTCCATGTCCCGAACTTCGCCCGAGGCCAGGCGGTGGTGCAGGACAAGGGGGGGCTTTCGTGCGTCCTGTGCCTGTTGCACCCAGTGCGGGGTTTCTCCCGCGGGGGCGATGTCCAGGTCCGTGACCGAGAGGGACAGAAGCTGCTGGCGATCCCAGCCGTAGAATGCGCAGGCCGCGGCATTGGCGTCGACGATGCGACCGTCGAGAGGATCGATCAGCAACTGGACCGCCGGGTTCTTTTCGAACATCGCCCGGTAAAGGTCGGCTTCCTGTCTGCTGATCGGGTCCTTGGAGTCCGCCATGGTACCTTTCGGGAACGCCCCCCGGCCCTGGAGAGTCTACAACCCCGGTCGGCCGGTTGGCACAACCCGGCCCGCCGGGCGAGTCAGCCGCCGGGTCGCCCCGGGGCCGCTTTCGGAGGCCGGGCGCGAAGACCGCGGAGAGATCCCGGGGACGGCGCTGCCCGGCGAGACGGCGCGGATCAGCGGTAGAGCGTCGTGCCCGCTCCCTTGAGGTCGTCGACGGCCTGCTTGACGCGCTCACACATGCCCGCCTCGGCCTTCTTCAGGTAGGAGCGGGGATCGTAGACCTTCTTCAGGCCCACCTCACCGTCCACTTTCAGTACGCCATCGTAATTCTTCAGCATATGGTCGATGATGGGGCGGGTGAAGGCGTACTGGGTGTCCGTGTCCACGTTCATCTTCACCACGCCGTAGTCGATGGTTTCGTGGATCTCCTCGCGGGTCGATCCCGACCCGCCGTGAAAGACCAGCCACAGCCTGGCCTGTTCACCGTAGGCTTCCTTGAGGGCTTGCTGTCCTTCGGCCAGGATCTTCGGCCGCAGTTTCACGTTGCCCGGCTTGTAGACTCCATGGACGTTGCCGAACGTGGCGGCGAGCATGTAGCGGGCCCCCTCGACGGTGCCCAGCCGGCGGTAGACTTCCACCATGTCTTCGGGCGTCGTGTAGAGTTTTTCCGGCGGCGCGTCTTCGTTGCTCACGCCGTCTTCCTCGCCCCCGACGACACCCGTTTCCACTTCGAGGATGATCTCGCTCTTCGAGCAGCGCTCGAGCAAGCCCACGGCGATCTCCATGTTCCGGTCGAGGGGCAGGGCCGAGCCATCGAACATGTGGGATTGGAAAAGGTTGGGCAGGCCGCGGGCACGGCGTTTTTCCGTCTCTTCGATCAGGGGGATGAGAAAACTGTCGACCTTCTCCGCCTGGCAATGGTCGGTGTGCAAGGCCACGTAGATGTCGTAATGGGCTGCGGCCCGATGGACGTATTCGGCCAGGGCGATGGCCCCGGCGGCCTCGCTGCCGACTCCCAGGCCCGAGGCGAATTTTCCGCCGCCGGTGGAGACCTGGATGATCCCGTCACTGCGCTTTTCGGCAAAGGCCTTGAGCACCGCGTTGGCCGTGATCATCGAGGAAATGTTGATCGCGGGGTAGGCGAAGCCTTTCTTCTGAGCGTTGTCCAGCATCTGGCAATAAGTGGCGAAATCGGCAACCGGCATGATCGAACTCCCTGGGCTCATGACCCGGCGGGTTGGAACTGGGGTGGTCGCCGCGCAGCTTACCACCGGGCCGCGACCTTGTCCCGGGGCTGCTAGAATCCCCCGATCCCGCAACCGAGGAGAGAGCCATGAGTCGTATCCACGCCCTGTTCGCCGCGGCCGGCCTGCTGCTGGCGGCTGCCTGCAACGGCGGCTCCGCTGTCGAGAATGATCCTGAGGCCTTCATCCACGCCGCGGAAAGCGAACTGCTCGAGCTGATGACCGATGCCGAACGCGCCGGCTGGGTCCAGGCGAACTTCATCACCGACGATACGGAGATCATCTCGGCCCAGGCCTCCCGGCGCCTGGTGGCCCGAACCGGGGCTTTGGCCCGCCAGGCCGCCCGGTTCGCCGGTCGCGAAATGAGTGCGGATGCCCGGCGGAAGATCGCCCTGTTGCGCACCTCGCTGCCGCTGGCGGCTCCCGAGCGTCCCGAGGAGCAGGTTGAACTTTCCCGCCTGAGTTCGAGCCTGGAGAGCATGTATGGCCGAGGCCAGTACTGCCCGGACGGGGAGGCGGGAAGTTGCCGGGACCTCGGTGAGCTGTCGAAGGTGCTGGCGACCAGCCGGGATGCGCGAGCGCTGCTCGATGCCTGGCGGGGCTGGCGCACGGTCTCGCCGCCGATGCGCGAGAAGTATCGGCGTTTCGTCGAACTGGCCAACGCCGGAGCCCGCGGGCTGGGCTTCGCCGATACGGGGGCCATGTGGCGCTCGGGCTATGACATGGATCCCGACGCCTTCGCCCTTGAAGTGGAAAGGCTCTGGGAGCAGGTGCGTCCGCTCTACGAGCAGCTCCATTGCTATGTCCGGGCCCGTCTGCGGCAACACTATGGTTCGGCGCTGGTTCCGGAAGACGGGCCGATTCCGGCGCACTTGCTGGGCAACATGTGGGGCCAGAGCTGGGGCCATATCTACGACCTGGTGGCCCCTTCCGGACAGGCCGGGCTGGACGTCGGAGCGTTGCTCGAGGCGCGGGAGGTCGATGCGGAAGGGATGGTGCGTTACGGGGAAGGCTTTTTCACCTCGCTCGGCTTCGCTCCCTTGCCCGGGACTTTCTGGGAGCGCTCCCTGCTGCGCAAGCCCCGGGACCGGGATGTCGTCTGCCACGCCAGTGCCTGGGATATCGACTTTTCCGGCGATCTGCGGATCAAGATGTGCATCGAGATCAACGAGGAAGACTTCGTCACGATTCATCACGAACTGGGTCACATCTTCTACTACCAGTCCTACGATCACCTTTCCCCGCTCTACCGGCAGGGTGCCAACGATGGCTTTCACGAGGCCGTGGGAGATACCATCGCCCTGTCCATCACGCCGGCCTATCTCGAGCAGGTCGGTCTTCTGCGGCCCGGGACGGCGGCTGACGACGATACGGCCTGGCTGCTGAAGACGGCCCTCGAGAAGGTGGCCTTCCTGCCCTTTGGGCTGCTGGTCGACCAGTGGCGATGGAAGGTGTTCTCGGGTGAGATCCCGGCGGATGCCTACAACGCGGGGTGGTGGGAGTTGCGGGAAAAACTCCAGGGTATCGCGCCGCCCGTTCCCCGCAGCGAAGACGACTTCGATCCGGGTGCCAAGTATCACGTGCCGGCCAATACGCCCTACATGCGCTACTTCCTGGCTCACATCCTCCAGTTCCAGTTTCACAAGGCTTTGTGCGAGGCCGCCGGCTACCGGGGGCCGCTCCACCGTTGCTCGATCTACGGCAACGAAGAGGCCGGCCGGCGCCTGAGGGAGATGCTGGCGCTGGGCCGCTCCCGCCCCTGGCCCGATGCTCTCGAAGCCCTGACCGGCAGCCGCGAGATGGATGCCTCGGCGGTGAAGGACTATTTCCAGCCTCTGATGGAGTGGCTCGAGGAGCAGAACGCGGGGCGGACCTGCGGCTGGTAGAGACGCGGCACGGACTTCGAGCGCCTCTCGCCGCCCTCGGTGCCGGCCGTGGCGGCGGAGCCGGAGGTGCTCCGAGGGCGGTGGATTACGGGCAGGTACCCGACGCGTCGTGGTCGAGGACACCGCAGAGCCCGACGCCCGTGGCGGGGCGGATCGAGCCCTCGGAGCGGAAACCGTGGTGGCCCTCGGTCGTGCCCTCCGTGCCGGCCAGCAGCCACCAGGTGAAGGAGCCGGCTGCGGGAGGCGGGATCGGCACGGTGTCGTCGCCGCTGGTATTCAAGCCGCAGACCCCGCCCGAATAGCCATAGACCGGCAGGTCCGCGGCCTTGCCGTGGAAAAGGTGATACGTCTGGCTGGGGCAGGTGCCGACATCCCAGCTCAGATGGACGTCTTCCCCCGCGCCGGCCTTGGCCGCCGTCATCGCGGCGCCGGGTGCGAGGTGGCCGTCGGGGACCGGTGAGACGCCCGGCAGGCCATCGGTGCAGCTGCCGGGTGAATAGAGTTCCAACTCGTCGATGTTCCAGCCGCTGTAGATCACCGAGCCGTCGCTGGCGATGCCGAAACGGACGCGGGCGTTGGGCTTGCCTGCCGCCGGTCCCGTGATGTCGAGATCCTGGGGGGTCCAGTCGTTGTCGGAGAAGCTGGTGTCGTCGTTGCTCCAGACCTCGACCCAATTGTTGGCGTCGAAGACCTCCACGGTGGCCTGGTCGTAACGACTGCGTTCGACGCCCAGCCAGCGTCGGTAGCGCAGGAAGACCTGGCTGCGACCGGTGGTGTCGAAGGCGGGGCTCGTGGCGTACTCCGCCGGCGCGATGGAGTTCTCGTAGTTGCCGGGTTGGCTGCCCAGGCCGTCGAGATCGCTGCCCAGCACCCCCGTCCCGGCAAAGGCCGTGGCCGGATCGGCGTTCCCGCTGCCGCCGTCGGCCGAACCTCCCCGGGCGGAGGGGGCGCCGATCTGCCATTCTCCCTCCAGGGTCCATCCGCCGTTTTGCTCGAAGCCGGTGGCATAGAAGACCTCGTCGGGTCCTGTGGGCATCGCCGTCCGTTCGGTGGTGTTGCCCTCCTCGTTACCCGCACCGCAAGGCCCCGCTCCGTCGCCGGAGTCATCTTCGGCCCGCACGATGTAGTGGTAATCGGTGCCGTTTGAAAGCCCCGTGTCGCGGTAGGTGGTGCCTTCCACGCAGGTCGCGATACGGTTGGCGGCATCCGGAGCGAAGCCCGGGAGCAGCGAGCGGTAGATGTTGTAGCGCACGGCGCTGCCGCAACGGGCGCTGCCGGGGGTCCACTCGAGGACGATCGCGCAGTGGGAGGCTTTCTCGTTGGTTGCCGAGGCCAGGCCGTCGAAAAGCGGCGGGTCGATACAGCCGCCGGTGGTCGAAGCGCTCGCGCAGTTGGAATCCGCCGCCTCCGCATCGCAGCCGTTGACCGCCCGCACCACGTACGAGTAGGTCACGCCGCCGGAGACGGTGTCGTCCAGGTAGTCGGTCGCCGAGGTACTGCCGATCAGCGTCATCGTGCCCGAGCAACCCTCGGTCGAGCGGTAGATGTTGTAGGACACCGCGTCTGCCGCGCCGCTCCAGGCGAGGGCGATGCGATTGTCGCCATCGGGTGTGGCGCTCAGTGCCGTGGCCGGGGCTCCGGGATCGCAGGTCGAGCAAGGCGGCAGGGGATGGGCCGAATTCTGGATGTCGTTGTAGACGTCGCGGATCGGCACGCCGCGGTTGGGGCAGCTCGCACAGTGGTGGAGAGCGATGACCCGGTGCGAGACCGCGGAGAGGACCGGGGATCCCGACGAGCCGCCTTCGGTGTCGCAGTAATAACCCACGTCGTCCACCGGGCCGCCGGTGCAGGCGGGTTCGGTGGTGGAGAAGACCTCGCAGCGGCCGGAGGGGTCGTGGCTGTCGGTGCTTTCGATGGACAGCCGCTTGGGATCGCCGGAGGGGTGGTGGGCGATGTACATCACCTCGCCGATGTCGGGCAGGCGGTTGTCGATCTGAAGAAAGCCGTAGGTGGCCTGGGGATCCTGGCCCGCCAGGTCGGGCAGGATCAGGGCATAGTCCAGTCCCGCCTGCACTTCGAGCAGGGTGCCGCCCTGGAGCTGTAGCTCCGCGCTCGCCGTACCCGAGCCGCAGGCCGGGCGCTTGTATTCGAACTGGAACTCGATCTGGTCCAGCTCGGCCTGGGATCCGACGCAGTGCTCGTTGGTGATGATGTGGTTCTCGCAGGAAGCCAGCCAGCCGGTGCAGTGGGCCGAGCCGTTCTTCAGCAGGCGCACCACGGCCCGGGCCTTCTGATACTCCTCCGGGTAGGTGTCCTTGTAGCACTCCATGTCCCTGAAATCTTCGGCGCCGCAGAGGGCGTCGGGTTCCGGCGGGCCCTGCCCCTCGGGGAAGCCGTGGACCCAACGGTCGATCTCGAGTCCCCAGGCACCGGGGGTGGCCTGGCGGGAGACGAGAGTCAGCTCCATGGTCTCGCCGAAGATCGACAGGCCCCAGAAATGGCCCCCGCGGCCGGCGAGTCCCCGTTCGCGGTAGACGTGGTGCTGGCGGCCGGAGGGGTCGGAAAGCACCAGCGTGTCGCCGGGAGCCAGCTCGAAACGATCGAAATGCACGGCGATGTAGCTCGCTCCCGGATGGGAGAGGGTGTAGCGCCAGACCACTTCTCCCTGCTCCGAGCCCGCCGGGTAGGGGTGGGGCGTGGTGATGGTCTGTTCCACCTCCTCTCCCACCTGGACGACTTGCGCCGTCGCGAGGCCGGCCGCGACGACCAGGATCGAGAGCAGGAACAAGGTTTGCAGGCTGCGCCGGTGCCGGACGTGGAGGATGGAACTCGAATTCATGGGCAGCTTCCGGAGTTGGACTGGTCGAGGATGCCGCACAGGCCTTCGCCCCGGGCCGGGCGGATGCCGCCGGCGGAGTTGTAGCCGTGGATACCTTCGGTGTCGCCGTCGGCGCTGACGATCACCCACCAGAGGAAGTGGCCGGCGGCCGGATCCGGCAGGGGCACGGTGGCCCGGCCGCTCGTGTCGAGTTGGCACACGCCGTCACTGTAACCGTAGGTGGGCAGGTTGTCGCTGTCGCCGTGAAAGAGGTGATAGGCCGGCCCGGGGCAGGTATGCACGTCCCACTGCACGTCGACCCGGCTGCCGTCGGCGACGAATTTCTCGGCGGTCATGGCGCTGCCCGCATGTTTGCCGTCGGGCACCGCGGGTAGATTCGGCGTGCTGCTCGTGCAGGAGGTGGGCTGATAGAGTTCCACCCGGTCCACGTTCCAGCCCGCGGCCACGCCGGAAGAGTCGCTGGACTGGGCGAAGCGGATTCTCGCTCCCGCCGCACCGGCCAGGCCGGCGGTGGCGTCGATGTCGACCAGCGTCCACGCGTCGTCGTAGAGAGGGGCGTCGGGGCTGCTCCACAGCGGAGTCCACGAGTTGCCGTCGAAGCCTTCCACCACCGCCGGGTCGGCGGGAGACGCCACGTTGAGCCAGCGGTGGAAGCGCAACCGGACCTCGTCACGGCCGGTGGTGTCGATGGCGGGGGAGATCGCGTTCTCGGGTGAACCCAACCCGTTTTCGTAGTTGCCCGGGAAAGCACCGCTGCCGCTGATATCGTGGCCCAGCACGTAGGCCCCCGAGAGGGCCTGGGTGGGGTCCGGCCGGCCGGAGCCTCCGCCATCGGTCCCGCCCTTGCCCTGCGGAACGCCGATCTGCCATTCCCCTTCGAGGACCCAGCCGCTGCCTCCCGTTTCGAAATCGTCGCTGTAGAAGATGTCTTCCGGTCCCGTGGCCGCCGCCGCGAGGGTCACCGGGTTGGAGTCTTCGTTGCCCGCGTTGCAGGGTCCCCGGCCGAAGCCGGAGTCATCCTCGGCGCGGACCGTGTAGTAGTAGGTGACCCGGGAGAGCACGTCCGTGTCGCGATAGGTCGTGCCGGCCACGCAACTCGCGACCAGGTTGCCGGAGGCAGGCTCGAAATCGGGGAACAGGGAGCGGTAGACGTTGTACGTCACCGTGCCGCAGCGGGCCGTCGCGGCCTCCCAGCCCAGGTCGATGCCGCAGGCACCCTCCCGCGCGCTGTCGGCGGATCCGATGCCGGCAAAACGGGGGGGCTCGCTGCACACACCGGTGGGGGTCACGGTGGCGCAGTTGGAAAAGTCCGACTCCGCATCGCAGTCGCTGGCGGCGGTGACCTTGTAGTTGTACGTGACGTGGCCCGCCACGTTCTCGTCGAGGAAGCTGGGTGTCGTGCTCGTGCCCACTTCGGTCATCGGATCGGCGCAGGTCGTGTCGTTGCGGTAGACGTGGTAGAGCGCCGCGTCGGCCACCGTCGACCAGTCGAGGAGCACCTGGTTGTCCGCCGGTGTCGAGGCCACCAGGTCCTGGGGCACCCCCGCCGGTTGACATGTCACGCAGGTCGGCAGGGGATGGGCCGAGGCCTGGATGTCGTTGTAGACATCGACGATCGGCACGCCGCGGTTGGGGCAGTTGGCGCAGTGGTGCAGGGCGATGACCGCGTGGGAGACGGCGGAGACCACGGCCGACCCCGACGAACCGCCCTCGGTGTCGCAGTAGTAGCCTACGTCGTCCACCGGGCCACCGGTGCAGGCGGGCTCGGTGGTGGAGAAGACCTCGCAGCGTCCCGACTCGTCGTGGGCATCACTGCTCTCCACCGACAGGCGTTTGGGATCCCCCGAGGGATGGCCGGGGATGTATATCAACTCGTCGATGTCCGGCAGCCTCACGTCCCACTGCATGAAGCCGTAAGTCGCCTGGGGGTCGTTGCCCGCCAGGTCGGGCAGGATCAGGGCGTAGTCCAGTCCGGCGTCGACTTCGAGCAGGGTGCCGCCCTGGAGCTGGAGGTCGACGGTCGGGCTGCCGGAACCGCAGGCCGGACGCTTGTATTCGAACTGGAACTCGATCTGGTCCAGTTCCGCCTGGGAGCCGACGCAGTGTTCGTTGGTGATGATGTGGTTCTCGCAGGAGGCGATCCAGCCGGTGCAGTGGGCGGAGCCGTTCTTGATCAGGCGCACGGTCCGGCGGGCCACGTCGTACTCGGTGGGATAGCTGTCCTTGTAGCACTCCACGTCGCGGAAATCCTCGGTGCCGCACAGGGCGTCGGGCTCCCCTCCGCCCCCGTCGAGGGGAAAGCCGTGGGCCCAGCGGTCGATGACCAGGCCGAAGGCCTGCCGGTCGGGGTTGTAGGAGATCAGGCGGATTTCCATCGTCTCGCCGAGGATCGACAGGCCCCAGAACCCGCCGCCCCGTTCGCCGGGACCCCGCCCCGTGTAGCGGTGCCGGCTGCGTCCCGTGGGGTCGGAGAGGATCAGCTCGTCGCCCTCGGCCAGCTCGAAGCGTTCGAAATGCACGGCGATGTAGGAGGCTTCGGGCCAGCTCAGGGTGGTCGACCAGACCACCCGCCCCTCGGGGAGTCCCGCGGGATAGGGGTGGGGACTTTCGATCACCTGGTGCTCCTCGTCGGCGATGCGCGTCACCTGGCCGAAGGTTTGCGGGCCGGCGAGCAGCAGCACAAGGGGCAGAAAGGGAACGAGGCGGAACGAAAGGAGGGGGGGCAGGCGCACGACGATCTCCCAATAGGGTATGGCGGTGCCCTAAGTTATGCCGCGAAGTCCCTCGTCGCGGAAGCGCTTTTTTGTGGAAGCTCACCTGCGCGAAACGCGCCCGCCCGGGACGGGAACGCCCTGCGGAAAGCAGGGGGGAAGGATGGCGGAGAGGGTGGGATTCGAACCCACGGTAGAGTTTAACCCCTACAACGGTTTAGCAAACCGTCCTCTTAAGCCACTCGAGCACCTCTCCGCGATGCGCCGCCGCCCCCGACACCCCGCCGCCGCCCGCTGTCGGGGGAGCCGGCGGGGGTGGGCCGCACGAGTGGCGCACATTATCGGGACGATTCTCCGTGGCGGCAACCCGTCCCGCGTGTTTCGGGTCAGGGATTGGTCATTTGCAGGGGCTGACCGGTGCCCTGGAGAACGGCGCGCCAGAGCGGATGCTCGGGGTGGAGCCGCTTGCGGCCCCGGGTCACCTCCCGTACGGGCACGTGAACCTGCTCGCCATGAATCCGACCCACCATCATCCCGGTACGGCCCGCCATCGCGGCATGGACCGCGTTCTGGCCCAGGCGCTGGCAGTACGTGGCGTCCGAGGCGTTGGCCGGGGCCGAGCGGATCACGTATCCGGGGTCGATGTATTTGACCGTCACGGGTAGATCCCGCTCGCGGAAATAGCTCTCGATGCGGCCGCGGAGGTAGCGGCCGATGTCGCCCAGGCGCTGATTGCCCGAGGCGTCCTGTCCCCGTTTCTCGGCCTCCGCGGCCAGGTAGTGCTGGCCGGCGCCCTCCGCGACCACCACCAGGGCATGGCGGCGGGCCAGCAGGCGACGGTGCAGGACGGCGAGAAAGCCTTCGGGGCCGTCGAGATCGAAGGGAACCTCGGGGATCAGTACGAAGTTGGCCTCTCCCGACGCGAGGGCCGCCTGGGCGGCGATGAAGCCCGAGTCCCGGCCCATCAGTCGCACGAGACCGACACCGTTGTAGGCCCCCTGGGCCTCGGCGTGGGCGGCGTGGATCGCTTCCCGGGCCCGGGAGACAGCCGTGCTGAAGCCGAAGGTCTGGTCCACGTACAGGATATCGTTGTCGATGGTCTTCGGGATGCCGATCACGGCCGTCTTGAGCCCTGCCTCCAGGACGCCCCGGGTGATCGCCGCCACGGCTTTCTGTGTCCCGTCGCCGCCGATCATGAACAGCAGTTGGATCGCCTGGCGGTCGAGAAAACGGACGATCTCCTCTACCGGCGGGGTTCCCCGGGAGGAGGCGAGGAAGGAGCCGCCCTGGAGGTGGACGTACTTGACTTCCTCCGGGGTCAGGCGGATCGGTGTCTCCACCTTGTCTACGAAACCCCGCAGGCCATAGCGGATGCCCAGGATTTCCCGGGCCCCGTAGTGATGGACGAGGGTCAGCACGATCGAGCGGACCACGTCGTTGATGCCGGGACACAAGCCCCCCGAAGTGACCACCGCGGCGCGGACCTCGGGCCCGTGGAAGTAGACATGGTGCCGGGGCCCGGCCCGCTCGAGGGAAGGGGGCTCGCCGAGACCGAGGTCCTCGGCCAGGCGGGCGGTATCCAGGTGGAAGAGCACCCGGCTCTCCTCGTGGACGAAATCCGCCCCTCCCTCCCCGGGAGTCTCTCCCAGGGGCATGGGGGAGACAAAGCGAGGCTCACCAAGGGTCTGGATCGAGAAATCATGGATGGAGGGCATCAGGGTGTTCTCCTCATGCTGCCTGAAGGCGGATTATGCATCAGCGCCTCGTTCCCGGCGCTCCGCCCCGGCCGGGATCCCGTGGCGAAAGCCCCCGGGGAGCTCCGGCGGCCGGTGCCGTCGACTTCCTCGAAGCCGCCGCCCTGGTTCCTCCTGGCGGCACCGATGAATATGGGCGTCGGCGGGCGGAAGAAAAAGGTCTCAGCCCGGGGCGGGAGCGATCCAGGCCAGCGCCCGGCCCGCGGCGGGCCCCTGGCGCCGCCAGGATGGCCAGCCCGCCGAGCAGATCGTGCAGGGGCCCACCACATCCACCCGGAGGGGGTCGACTCCCAGGGCCACCAGCCGGTCCCTGACCACCCCCCGCAGGTCGAGCCGGAACCGGTCGGCGCCGTCGAGCCGGGCCCTGCCAGGGCTGGAGAGCGCCTCGACGACCTCGGTCCCCACCTGGTAGCAGCAGCCCCCCGCGGCCGGCCCCAGGGCGGCGACCAGGGACGGGGCGGGGGAGCCCAGGGCCTCCATGGCGGCCACCGCGCCCTCGACGATGCCCGCGGCCACCGGGCGCCAGCCGGCGTGGACCGCGGCGGCGGCGCCCGTCGGGCCGGCGAGCAGGAGGGGCACGCAGTCGGCGGTGATCACGCCCACGGCGGGCCCCCCGGCCGGAACCACGGCGGCATCCGCCTCCCGCGGCTCCTCGGCCCCGGTGGCAGGGCGGGCGATCCGGCTCCCGTGAACCTGGATCGGCCGCCATGGGGCCGGGCGGGGGCCCGATGCCAGGTTCGGGACAAAGCCGTGGGCCAATCCGGCCCACTCCGCAAGGCGTCGGGAGGTCAGGGTATTCACCGGCGCTCCCCCGGTCCGCGAGTCCTGCGGGGGGGAGCTTGCCAGCGGCGCGGGAACCGTCCATCATGTGCCGCTTGTGGTCCCCCGGGTCGACAGTGTCCCGGGCACGGGCTCCGCGTGGCCTCGTGCCGGTGCGGGCGCTGTGGCAAAGCCCACAACAAGAAGAGGAAATCCGCAGATGGTCGCGATCCTGTTCGCCCAGTCACCTGGAGCCCCCTCCGGCGCCTTCTTCTCCCAGCTCGTCATGCTGGGGATCATCGCCGTGATCTTCTACGTGCTCCTGATCATGCCGGCCCGCCGCCGGCAAAAACAGCACCAGGCGATGATCGACGCCCTCCAGGCCGGCGACAAGGTGGTCACCAACGGCGGCCTGCTGGGAACCGTGGTCGGCGTCGATGAGGGGACGGTGCGGCTCAAACTGGGGACGGGGGTGGAGGTCACCGTTCTGCGGAGCCATATCGCCGGCAAGCAAGGGGAGGAGTCCTCGTGAAGGCAACGACCTGGAGATTGATCGTCATCGCCGCCGTGCTGGTCTGGGCGGCGTGGAACGCCTGGCCCCGTCCGGAGGAAGGCCGTCCGTTCCTCAACATGTACCTCGGCCTCGACCTCAAGGGTGGATCCCACCTGGTGATGCAGGTCGTCACCAATGACGCGATCAAGGCCCAGTGCGACCTGGTCGCCACCCAGATCGGCGAGAAGCTGCGCGCGGAGGGCTATCCCCAGGCACGGGCCATCCTGGGCGAGGAGCTGGGCCAGGTGGTGGTCAACGGCATCCCCGGCGATCGGTTGAGCACGGCCCAGTCGATCATCGACGAGGAGTTCGAGAGTTGGAGTGTGGCCGTCGACGGCGACCGCATCGTCATGTCCATGTCCGAGCGCGAGAAAACCGGGTTGCGGGACCAGGCTGTCAAGCAGGCCCTGACCACCGTGCGCAACCGGATCGACGAGTTCGGCGTGGCGGAGCCCAACATCCAGCGCATCGGAACCGGAGAAGCCGATCGCATTCTCGTCGAGTTGCCCGGCGTGGAAGATCCATCGCGGGTCAAGCGGATCATTCAGGCCCAGGCCAAGCTGGAGTTGCGGCTGGCCTACTACGCGCCCGATGGCAGCGGTCCGTTCCGCGGCAGCAGCGAAGAAGATGTCATCCGGCAGCTTGGCGGCAGCCTGCCCCCGGGGGTGGAAGTGCTGCCCCTCGAACGCAAGAATCCCGAGACCGGAGAGAAACAAATCGCCGAGTTCTGGGCCGTGGAGAAGACGGCCGCCGTGACGGGCGCCGATCTGCAGAACGCCCAGGCCCGCAAGGACCAGCAGTGGGGTCGCTGGGAGGTGGACTTCCAGCTGAGGGTCAGGGCTGCGGATCGGTTCGCGAAATTCACGCGGGCCAATATCCAGCGCTACATGCCCGTGATTCTCGATCGCAAGATCGCCACCGCCCCCGTGATCGAGTCTGAAATCGGCAGCAGCGGTCGGATCACGGGGGATTACACCTTCGAAGAGGCCGAGGACCTGGCTCTGGTCCTGCGGGCCGGAGCCCTGCCCGCTCGCATGATCACCATCGAGGAACGGACGGTGGGACCCTCGCTGGGCTGGGATTCGATCCAGGCCGGCATTCGGGCCGCGGGCATCGGCTTTGTCCTGGTGATGCTGTTCATGCTGCTCTACTACAAGCTCTCCGGCCTCAACGCCGTCATCGCTCTGCTGCTCAATCTTCTGCTGGTGGCGGCGGCGATGGCCTCGGTGGGGGCGGCCCTGACCTTGCCGGGAATCGCAGGCTTCATCCTCACCGTCGGCATGGCCGTGGACGCCAACGTGCTGAT
Source organism: Acidobacteriota bacterium (assembly GCA_030949985.1). Taxonomy (NCBI): domain Bacteria; kingdom Pseudomonadati; phylum Acidobacteriota; species Acidobacteriota bacterium. The sequence goes on along the minus strand of JAUZRX010000063.1, from coordinate 67,633 downwards.
CTTCGAGCGCGTGCGAGAGGAACTCCGTTCCGGCAAGACTGTCAAGGGCGCCCTGGACGCCGGTTTTTCCAAGGCCCTGTCCGCTATTTTCGATGCCAATATCACCACGCTGATCGCCGCTCTGTTCCTCTTCCAGTATGGAACGGGACCGGTGCGGGGATTCGCCGTGACCCTCAGTGTGGGCATCGTCGCGTCGCTTTTCACGGCGATTTTCGTCAGCCGAACCTTGTTCATGCTGGTGATCGGTGATCGTCCCGTGCAGCGGCTGTCGATCTGAGGGGAGGAGCAGGCGATGCGAATCGTAGGTGAAACGCGTTTCGACTTCATGGGGGGGCGCTGGATCTCGCTGGGGATCTCCCTCCTGCTGATGGTGGCTTCCATCGGCATCCTCGTCACTCGCGGCATCGAAAAGGGTGTCGAGTTCGCCGGTGGTGCCGATGTGATCCTGAAGTTCGTCGAGGCGCCGGCCCTCGAGGATGTGCGTGCGGCGCTGCTCGAAAACGACCTCTCCGGAGGTTCGGTCACCGCCTTCGGCGATACGGGCGGCGCCGAGATCGTCATTCGTGTGCCCCTGCCCAAGGAGGAGGAGGGCGCCGAGGCGAAGGACCACACGGACCTGGCGGCCAAGATCGTCGAGGCCCTGCGTCCGCAGGAGGTCGCCGCCAAACTGGCCGCGGGTCTGATCGACCTGAACCTGGTGGACGAGGTGACCCTGGCCGACCGCCTCGCCGCCGACGCGGGCCTCGACGAACCGGCGGCGATGGCGGCGGCCTCGGCGATCACCAAGGTGCGCCGTGAGGGCGGCGGCCTGTTCCGCAGCATGGAGGAGGTCGAGGCCATCGAGGGCGTCGACGAGACGATCCATGGCTTCCTGCGGGAAAAGACCTTTCTCGGGCCTTTTGCCCTGCGTGGTCAGGAGTTCATCGAAGCTTCCGTGTCGAGCGAGATGCGCGACAAGGCCGTGGGAGCGATCTTCGGCGCTCTCGGAGGCATGCTGATCTACATCTGGATCCGCTTCCAGTTCCAGTGGGGCCTGGCGGCGATCCTCGCCCTGGTGCACGACACGATCCTGACCCTCGGGGCCTTTTCCCTGGCCGGCATGGAGGCCAACCTGCCCGTTGTGGCGGCCTTCCTGACGCTGGTCGGCTACTCGGTCAACGACACCATCGTGGTTTTCGACCGGATCCGCGAGAACCTCAAGGCTCGAGGTTCGGGAGCGCTGCTGGAAGTGATCAATCTCTCGATCAACCAGAACCTCTCGAGAACCCTGATCACTTCGTTGACGACCCTCCTGGCGGTGTTCGCGCTCTATGCCTGGGGTGGGCCGGTGATCCATCCCTTCGCCTTTGTCCTGCTCATCGGCGTCGTGGTCGGGACCTACTCGTCGATCTACATCGCCAGCCCGGTACTGCTGATCTGGCGCAAGCTCTTCCCGGGCAAGACCCTCTCCCGTACCCGGTCGGGGATCCCCCGCGGGGCCAGGAAGGTCAATAGCTGACCGGCGGCTCCCGCCGGTGCGCAGTCGCGGGGCGGCCGGGGCCGCCCCGTGGTGTTTCCGGCCCATGCCCGGTTCCGCCATCCCCATCCACCCTTCGGTCCACGCGGCGCCCGGACTCGAAGGCCGATGAACGATGCGGGCTATAATTCACCATGATCCAGCGTGGTCGGTGCCGAGCCCTGACGTGATTCGATTCGAAGACATCCAGGAGAGGATGGAGCAGTATCGCCCGGCGGCGGACACCGAGCTGTTGCGCCGGGCCTACATCTTCTCCGCGATGGTCCACCGGGGGCAGAGTCGCTACTCCGGCGAGCCCTACCTGATCCACCCGCTGGCCGTGGCCTACATCCTGGCCGACCTCGAACTGGACGAAGCTACCGTGGCCACGGGCCTGCTTCACGACACCATCGAGGACGCGGCCGATCCCCGGGCCACCGCCGAAGAACTTCAGCAGCGTTTCGGCGAGGGGATCTACCAGCTGGTCGATGGTGTGACCAAGCTGAAGAAGCTGGAGTTCGCCACCGATGCCGATCGGCAGGCCGCCAACCTGCGGAAGATGATCCTGGCGATGGTGGACGACGTGCGGGTGGTGCTGGTCAAGCTGGCCGACCGCCTGCACAACATGCGGACCCTGGGCCACCTGCCCCCGCACAAGCAGCAGCGCATCGCGGGCGAGACCCTGCAGATCTACGTCCCCCTGGCCAATCGGCTCGGGCTCGGACAGATCAAGTCGGAACTCGAGGATCTGTCCCTGCGTTTCGGGGAGCCCGAGATCTACCAGGATCTTCACGCCCACCTCGCCGCTCGCAGGGATCTGATCGACACGCTGATCCGCGACGTCGGCCGGGTGCTGGAAGAGAAAATGCGGGAGAGCGGGATCGAGGCCGAAATCAGCGGCCGGATCAAGAGCGTCTTCTCGATCCACAAGAAGATGCAGGACCAGGGCATCGACGTGGACGAGGTCTATGATGTCCTGGCTTTTCGCCTGATCACCAGGTCGGTCAAGGACTGCTACGGTGCGTTGGGGATCATCCATTCCATCTGGCCCCCCGTGCCGGGCCGGATCAAGGACTACATCGCCGTTCCCAAACCCAACCTCTACCAGTCCCTGCACACCTCCGTCATGTCCGAAAAGGGGCTGCCCTTCGAAGTCCAGATCCGTACCCGGGAGATGCACGAGCTGGCCGAGCACGGCATCGCGGCCCACTGGAAATACAAGGAGCGCGGCCAGCTGACCGAGAAAGAGACCGCCGGGGCCGAGTGGCTTCGCGCGGTCAAGGATTGGCAGGGTGACGTCAGCGAACCGCGGGAGTTCAGTCGCAACCTGATGCGCGACCTGTTCCAGGACGACGTCCACGTCTTCACGCCCCGGGGCAAGGTCATCGACCTCCCCGCCGGCGCCACGCCGATCGATTTCGCCTACGCGATTCACACGGAGGTGGGGCACCGCTGCATGGGGGCCAAGGTCAACGGGCGCCTGGTGCCGCTGAAGACGCCGCTGGCCAACGGAGACATCGTCGAGGTCCTGACCCAGGCCGATGGGAAGCCCAGCCGGGATTGGCTGACGGTGGTTCGTACGGGGCGCGCTCGGGCCAAGATCCGCGCCTATCTCAGGCGGGTCGAGCGGGAGCGATCGATCGAGCTGGGGCGCTCGATGCTGGAAAAGGAGCTGCGCAAACTGGGCTTGCGCCCCAAGGCCCTACCCGAGGAGGGGCGCGACCAGGCCCTGCGGACCTTGAAGCTGGCGAGCATGGATGACCTGCTCGCCGCCCTGGGCACGGGAAAGATCACCCCGGCCCACTTCGTCTCCCTGGCGGTGCCCACCGGGGCCCGGGAGTCGGCCGGTTCATCCCTTTTCCGCCGGGTGGGCCGGGTGCTGGGCCGTAACCGGGACAAGGTCCTGGTTCACGGCCTGGGCGATACCATGGTCAACCTGGCACGCTGCTGCAACCCGATTCCGGGGGATGCGATCGTGGGCTATGTCACCCGGGGGCGGGGGGTTTCGGTGCATACCGAAGAATGCCCCAACCTGGAAGCCTTGCTGGTCGATGAGGACCGGCGGATCGAGGTGGCGTGGGCCTCGGGCAGCGAGACCGACCGCTTCGAGGTCGGCATCCGGGTGGAAACCGCCAATCGCCCGGGGCGCCTGGCCCGGGTCGCCGATCTGCTCGAGCAGGAGAAGATCAACATCCGGCATGCCGACGCGGGGGTGAGCGACGACGGTCAGGGGACCATTACGATCATTGCCGAGGTGGAGAACCGGCGGCAGGTCGAGCGCCTGATCGAGCGGATCCGCCGCATCGAGGGTGTGCGCCGGGTGACCCGCATCTCTCCGCGCCAGGCCCGCTCCTGAGGGCGCCGGCGGGACAACGGTTTTTTCGAGGAGGACAGCGGATGACGATCAAGACCGTGGCTACGACTCAGGCGCCTGCCGCCATCGGCCCTTACAGCCAGGCCGTGGTAGCCGGCCAGCTCGTCTTCTGTTCGGGCCAGATCGCCCTCGATCCCGCCACCGGGGCGATGGTGGGCGGAGGGGTGGCCGGCCAGACTCGCCGGGTCTTGAGCAACCTCAAGGCCGTGCTGGAGGCGGCGGGAAGCAGCCTCGAGCAGGTGCTCAAGTGCCAGGTCTACCTGGCGGATCTCGACGGCTTCGATGAGATGAACGAGGTCTACCAGGAGTTCTTCGGCACCCACCGGCCGGCTCGGGCGGCGGTGGAGGTCAGCCGTCTGCCCAAGGACGCCCTGGTCGAGATCGACGCCGTCGCCCGGGTCGACTGAATCCGCCCCCCCTCTCCGCTTTTCCTCTTTTCCTCTTTCTCGTCTTCCCGGCCGGGGAACGGGTGCCGAGGCCCGGCTTGCCGTGGTCCCCGGGGGACCTATATTCGCCGCGAGAAGGCCTGCCGGATTCTTGGGGGCCCTGTCTTCCGCCTGACGACAGGGCATTTCCGGCGGCTGCGAGAGGAAGATCCGGGGCTCCAGGGAAAGCTCCGGCGGGTTCCGAGCAGGAGCGAATCTGGCAGGATCGGTGGACGAAATGGTTCGAATGAGCCTTTAATTGTCCAGGTTTGCCTGAGGCCGCCTTGACCGGCCCTGTCTGTATCGCTTACTTTCGGTCCCGTCCGGCGGCAGCCCAGCGGCTGGCGGATCCTGCGGAGGTTGACGGATGCTCTTTGGGCGGTCGAAGGACCTGGTGGGGCTCGACATCGGCGACAGCTCCATCAAGGTGGTCGAGCTCAAGGATCTCGGGAGAAACAAGGGCTGGGAGGTCCAGTCCATCGCCACCGAGCCCTTGCCCCAGGAAGCCATCGTGGACGGCACCATCATGGATGCCGGCCTGGTGGTGGAGACTCTCAGGCGGATCTGGACCTATGGCAAGATCCGCAACCGGCGCGTCGCCACGGCTCTCAGCGGGCCGTCGGTGATCATCCGGCGGATCAACCTGCCCACCATGAGTGAGCAGGAACTCGCCGAACAGATCCGCTGGGAGGCCGAGCAGTACATCCCCTTCAACATGCAGGAGGTCTCCCTGGACTACCACGTGCTCGAGGGATCCTCCCTGGCCGGCGAGGGGAACATGGACGTGATTCTCGTCGCGGCCCGCAAGGACAAGATCGACGACTACACTTCCGTCATCGGTCAGGCCGGCCTGGAGCCGGCGACGGTGGACGTGGGCACCTTCGCCGCCCTCAACTGCTTCGAGGTCAACTACCGCGACGAGATGCCCCCGTCGGCGGCCCTGATCGACATCGGAGCTTCCGTGACCAGCGTTTCGATCCTGCAGGACGGGACCTCGGTGTTCTGGAGAGACATCTCCATCGGGGGCAACCAGTACTCCGACACGATTCAGCGGGAACTGAGCCTCTCGCGGGAGCAGGCCGAGGCGGCCAAGCGGGGCGAGGCGGTGGAGGGCGTTCCCGGCGAGCAGGTGTCGGCGATTCTGGGCTCCGTCAACGAGGAACTGGGTAACGAGATTCAGCGCACCGTGGACTTCGTCAAGGCTTTCGCCGGCAGCGAAGCCCCGGTGGACGCGATTTACCTCACCGGGGGCGGCTCCCGCCTTCCGGGACTTCAGCAGGCCCTGGGTGAGCGTTTCGGTGCGGCTGTGCACCAACTCGACCCGTTCCGCCAGGTCCGGCTGCCGGCGCGCCTGGAAAGCCAATTTGGGGATGCCGGACCCGATACCGCGGTGGCCGTGGGCCTCGCCCTGCGAAAGGTGGGTGACCGATGATTCGGATCAACCTGCTCGAGCAAGACAAGACGACCAAGGAAGGCCCGAAGATCAGCTTCGGCGGGATTTCGACCATCGGTGTGGTGTGGATCGTGGTGATGCTGCTGACCTTCGGCTACATCGGGGTCAGCTGGTACACCCTCGGCAACCGGATCGAGACCCTCAAGCAGGATCTGGCCCAGGCTGAAGAGGACCTCAAGGAAGTCGAGCAGGCCCTGAGGACTGTCGACGAGCGGCAGGCCAAGAAGGACGCTCTCGAGCAGCGTGTCGCGCTGATCTCCGAACTCAAGCGTCGTCAGCGCGTACCCGTCCACCTGCTCGACCAGATCAGCCGCCAGCTTCCCGAGTTCCTCTGGCTCGAGGGGCTCGAGGAGCGGGACGGCGGTATCCGGGTGCGCGGCAAGGCTACTACGTTCAATGCTGTCAGCAACTTCTACAACAACCTGCGCGACTCCTCCTTCTTCTCCGACGTGACCATGGGCACCACCCAGCGCGTTCCCGAGGGCGTGAGTTTCGTGCTGTCGTGCAGGTTTACCCCCCCCACGGGTGCGAGCGGCGGCGAGGACGCATCGTCGGACGACGCCGGCGCGAGGAGCTGACGATGGACTTCAAGAACATGCCCTGGTGGGGTCACCTGATCCTGGCTGCCGTCGTCGGCGGCGTCTTGATCTGGCTGAGCTACTCCATGGCCCCGGCCAATCTGTCGGCCAAGAAGGCGAAGATCGAGGACCTGACCACCAGGATCGAGGACACGCAGGCCAAGATCCGCCAGGGCAAGCTGGCACTGGCCAAGCTCGACGAGTTGGAGCGTGATATCGCCGCGCTGGAACTCAAGCTTGCCGACCTCAAGGCGATCCTGCCCACCGAACCCGAACTGGGTGATCTGCTCAAGTGGATCAAGTCCCTCGCCGATCAGGCCAACCTGGATCTGCGTTTGTTCAATCCCCAGCCGCTGCAGGAACAGGAGCTGCTCAAGGAGCAGCCGATTCGGATGAACGTGGTGGGCACCTACCACCAGCTGGGCATGTTCTTCGACCGGGTCAGCAAGCACGCGCGCATCATCAACGTCGAGAACGTGCGCATCACCCCCAATACCAACCGCTCGGTACGAACCGCGACCATCGCGGCCTCGTTCGTCGCCAAGACCTTCATCTTCCGCGAGGATGCCGCGGCTGCCGAAGGAGGTGCTCCGTGATGATCCGCCGGGCAACAGCGCTGGTGACTTTTGGACTGGCCGCTCTGGCCGTGGTCTCCGCCTTCGGCCAGCCATCCACGGCTCCCGGGGAGGGCCACGACGCGATGATGGATCGCATCGAGCGGGACAGCGAGTCCGTGATTACCGGACGGCACTTCACCTACGATCCCGCCGGCCGTCGCGATCCCTTCGAACCACTGGTCCGCGCGACGCCGACGGCTGCGACGGGTAAGCGGCCCAAGGGCATCGCCGGCATGCTGGTCTCGGAGATCGACCTCAAGGGCATCGTGATCGATGCCAGGGGCTATCCGGCGGCCCTGTTCAGCGGCAGTGACAATCGCGGCTACACGCTGCGCGTCGGGGACGTGGTCTACGACGGCCGCGTGCTTTCCATCGATCCCGACCGGGGTGTCGTGGTCTTTCGCCAGAATGTGGACGATCCGCGCCGGATCAAGCCATATCGGGACGTGATCAAGAGGCTCTACCCGTCGGACGAGGATCTCGTCGAGGAGGATGAAGCATGAGGAGGGGCTACCTCCGGGGCCATACCAGTTGGTTCCTGGCATTGACGATCGCCATCGCCTTTGCGGCACCGGCCGTGATGGGCATGAGCGGTGACGCCTACGACGATCGCCCGCCTCTGCTGGCATCGGAACCGGTGCCGGAAGGCCTGGCACCAGCGGCTCGCCTGAGCGAAGTGACGGTGAGCGAACCGACTTCGGGCGGCATGTACGAGGTGTGGCTCGAGGCCGACGGCGCCCTGGCCTACCAGGTCTTCACGCTGACGGGACCGGATCGGATCGTCTTCGATCTGCCCGGCGTGGTGGCTCCCCAGGCCGGCCAGCGCCTCGAGGTCGGAAGTGACACCCTGGTGCGGGTCCGCGTGGGCCAGTACCAGGAAGATCCCACGCCCATGGCGAGGGTGGTCCTCGACCTGCTCGAGCCGATGGAGTGGAGTGTCGTCCGCGAAGGTACGCACCTGTTGATTCGCGTGAGTCCCCAGGGGGGCGACCCTCTGCCGATGACTCAGGCCCAGCCCTCGGAGGCTCCCGGGTCTTCCGGGGAGCCGGAGGCGTCGCTGGCGAGCGCCGTGGCGCCGGCGCCCGTGGTGCCGGAGCCGCCGCGGGCGGAACCCGATCCGGCGATGTACGCGACCGCGAGTGATGCGGAGCCGGGAACCCCGGTGGAAATGGCGATCGCAGCGGAGACGGTACCCGCTCCCCGGGAAGTCCGCCTGGAGGCTCCTGCGTCTCCTGTCGCCGAGCCTGCCGCGCCGGCCCCCGGGGGCGGCGAGGCGATGGAAGTTCCGGAGCCGGCCACCGGGACGGTGCCGGAATCACCGGCGACCCCATCCCTGACCGAGCCGGTGGCCAAACCGGCTCCGACTTCCGGCCTTCCCGCCGCCCCGCCGCCGGCTACGGCCTGGCAGGAGCCCGAGATCGCCCAGGTGGTGGAGGAGGCCGCGGGCCTGGCGACCCGGGTCGAGGCCCCGCGCCACGACACCGTCTCGTTGCCGGTCGAAACCGGTCGGGCCGAGGTCGTGCCCCTGCCGGATACCGAGGCCAAGACCATCGAGGACGCACGCAGGGTCTACAGCGGGCGCAAAGTCTCGCTGCAGCTCATCGACGCCGACATCAAGCAGGTCTTCAGCCTCTTCCATGACATCTCCGGGCTCAACTTCGTCCTGGATCCCGCCGTGTCGGGGGTCGTGACCATCGTTGTCGACGATGTCCCCTGGGACCAGGCCCTCGACCTGATTCTCAAGAACAACGGCCTGGACATGGTGCTCGAGGGCAACGTGATCCGGATTGCGCCGATCTCCAAGCTCGCCCAGGAATCGGCGGCGCGCAAGGCCCTGTTCGAGGCCAAGGAGCTTGAAGTTCCGCCGGTCACCATCACGCGGACCCTCTCCTACGCCAAGGCCAAGGAGGTCCAGGCCGTGGTGCGGGACGGCATTCTCAGCCGCAAGGGCCGGGTGATCGTCGATGAGCGGACCAATACCCTGATCATTCGTGACATTCCCACCCGTGTCGAGGCGATCGACAAGCTGCTCACGACCCTCGACGCCGAGACCCCCCAGGTCATGATCGAGGCCCGCATCGTCGAGGTCTCCCGGGACTTCGTCAAAGATCTGGGCGTTCGCTGGGGTCTCTTCGCTGCGGCGGATCCGGGGAATGGAACGCAGACCAACCTTCAGTTTCCACATCGGGCCGCCGGGGCCTTCGACCTGAACCTGGCACGTAACCCCGCGGCCTCGGCCCTCGGGTTCTCCTTCGGCAACGTGCTGGATTCGGTGACGCTGGACATCACTCTCGACGCTCTCGAGACCGAAGGCTACGCCCGACGGCTGTCGAGCCCGAAGATCGCCACTCAGAACAACGAGATGGCGGAGATCGAGCAGGGTGTGCGCATCCCGGTGGTCAGCACCACGGCCACGGAGATCGACGTGCGCTTCGTCTCGGCTTCGCTGCGGCTCGAGGTCACGCCCCAGATCACGGCCGAGGGAACAGTGGTGCTGGAGATCGAGGTCGAGAACAACTCGCCGGACTTCGTCAACACCGTTGGCGAAGTGCCTGCCATCAACACCCAACGGGCGACGACCAAGGTCCTGATCGGAGACGGCGGAACGACCGTGATCGGCGGTATCTTCACGGTCAACGAGGGGCGGAGTGAAACGGGCGTTCCCTGGTTCCGCAAGCTGCCGGGACTCGGCTGGCTGTTCCGCTCGAAGAATATTCAGACGCGCAACCGCGAGCTGCTGATTTTCATCACGCCGCGGATCATCAAGGCCTCTTGAGGATGGAGACGGGCACCATGATGGAAAAGCTGAGAGTCTGGTCGCCGCTGGCGGCTTTGGGCCTGGTGGTCGTGCTGACGGCGGTGGCCTGCAACAACGCGACGGACGATCCGGGCGTGTCGGAGAACGTCGTGACCGTATCCAGCGTCAATCCGCTCACTGCCTGCGTCGACGTGGACGGCGAGCTGGTCGATCTGGATGGCGACGGGACCAAGGAAACCACGGTCTATTCTTCCGTGACGCAGACCATCAACTTCGACTCACGTCTGCGGGGGCAGGCCGGCGGTGCCTGGAACGACGTGATCTTTTCGTCGGTCGACATCAACTACATCCTCGATGGGAGCGCGCCGCCCGACCGCAGCGAATCGGTGACCATCACCGTCCCTGCCGGGGGCACGGCGAGCCAGGAGCTGACCACGGTGCTGGCCACGGATATCGCGGCCGGGTTCTTCAGTCTCGGTGAGCGCGGGAGGATCGACCTGGTCTTCCGCGGCGAGGATGCCAGCGGCGAACCGATGACGGCTCGTGGGCAGGTGCCGGTGGAGACGGCGACGAGCTGCGGCACCCAGTGACGTGACGGGGCCCGGCCCATGGTGACGACGATGACAGGGGGGGAGCTGGCTTCGCTGCTGGCTGACGCCGCCCGCCTGTGCCCGGGCGTTCGCCGTGCCGTGCTGGTCGACCTGGACGGCGTACTCGTCGACGGAGCCTGCTTCGATCCCGCCCTGGACGGCGACCTGGAAGAGCTGGGCGCCGAGGCCCTGGGAGGGATGGCGGCGGCGGCCGGTCTTCTGCGCGCGGCCCGGATCGGTGACAGCGAGGAGGTGATCGTCACCGGTAGCGGCGGGATCGCCGTGCTGCGCCGGGTCCCCTCGGTGGGGCTGGTGCTGGTTCTCGATGCGGGCCCGGAACCCTATCTGGGACGTATGAGGCTGGCGGGCCGGGTCCTCGCCGGTCGCCTCGCCGACCGTCTCGGGCCCGCCGCAGCCTCAGGCCCGGGTTGACCCGCTCGAATCGCTCGGCCACAATCCCCGCGGCACCCTGACACCGGGTGCCTTTTTCCTGGCCTTGCCACCCGACGGGAATCGGGTGGAGGGAGAAAGCGGAGGAAGAGTTGGAGCCGCGCGAGATCAAGGACCTGCTTCGTTTTGTGCGCAACGCCGGGTTTCACGAGTTCGAGCTGCGAATGGAGGGCTTTCGCCTGCGGGTGGTCAAGGATCAGCCGGTGCTCACCGGTGTGAGCCCCGCCCAGCCGACGGCACCGGCGCCTCCTCCGGCTCCGCCTGCGCCGCCGCTGCCGGTTTCGCCCGAGAAAGCGGAAGGTACCGGTGTCGACGACGGCCTGGTCGAACAGAAAGCGCCGATGGTGGGCACCTTCTACCGGGCGCCGAGCCCGGAGGCCGAGCCCTATGTCAAGGTGGGTGACAGTGTCACGCCGGGGCAGACGCTGTGCATCATCGAAGCGATGAAGCTGATGAACGAGATCGAGGCCGAGACAGCGGGGACGGTGGTCGAGATCGTGCCGGAAAACGCCCAGCCGGTGGAGTATGGCGAGGTTCTTTTCCGCATCCGTCCGAACTGAACGACGACCATGTTCGAGAAGATACTCATCGCCAACCGCGGCGAGATTGCGCTGCGGATCATTTGGGCCTGCAAGGAACTGGGCATTCGCACCGTGGCGGTGCACAGCGACGCCGACCAGGATTCGCTCCACGTCCGTTTCGCCGACGAGGACGTGTGTATCGGTCCTGCCCGGTCGACCGACTCTTACCTCAACATCGGGGCCATCATCTCGGCTGCCGAGATCACCGGTGCCGATGCGATCCACCCCGGCTATGGCTTTCTCGCCGAGAATCCGCACTTCGCCGAGATTTGCGCCGAGTGCGGCCTGAGCTTCATCGGACCCCAGGCGGCGACGATTCGGCAGATGGGCGACAAGGCCGCGGCACGGGCCGCGATGATCAGCGCCGGTGTGCCCGTGATTCCCGGCAGCCGGGGAACCCTCGAGTCTTTCGAGGAGGCGGCGGAGCTGGCCAAGGCAATCGGCTATCCGGTGATCGTCAAGGCGGCGGCCGGGGGCGGCGGTCGGGGGATGCGGGTCGTCGAAAGGCCGGAGGACCTGGAAAGCGCCGTCGAGACCTGTCGGTCCGAGGCTCTGGCCGGCTTCGGTTCGGGAGAGCTGTATCTCGAGAAATTCATCGTCCGGCCGCGCCACATCGAGTTCCAGATCCTCGGGGACCTGCACGGGAATATCGTTCACCTCTTCGAACGGGAGTGCTCGCTCCAGCGGCGCCACCAGAAGGTGATCGAGGAGGCCCCCTCTCCGGCGCTCGACGAGGCCCTGCGGGTCGAGATGGGGCGTGCCGCGGTGCAGGCCGCCCGGGCGGTGGAATACCAGAACGCGGGTACCGTGGAATTCCTGCTCGACGAAGACCGTTCGTTCTATTTCATGGAGATGAACACGCGGATCCAGGTCGAACACCCCGTGACGGAGAACGTCGCCGGTCTCGATCTTCTCAAGGAGCAGATCCGTATCGCGGCCGGGGAGCCCCTGGGCTATGGCCAGGACGATCTCGAGCCTCGCGGGTGGAGCATCGAAGCCCGGGTGACGGCGGAGGACCCCTGGACCTTCCGCCCCTGTCCCGGGCCGATTACGACCTTCCATCCTCCCGGGGGGCCTGGAGTCCGCATCGATACCGCGGCCTACGCCGGCTACCAGGTCTCGCCGCACTACGACTCGATGATCGCCAAGCTGATCGTGCGCGGCCGGGATCGCGACGAGGCGCTCTCCCGCCTTGGCCGGGCCCTGGACTTCTTCGTGATCGAAGGCATCACGACCAATCTGCCCCTGCTCAAGGAGCTGGTGGCGGAACCCGGGTTCCGGGACGGCGATTTCTCCACCCGTTTCATGGAGGAGTTCCTCGCGCGCCGGAAAGCGCGGGGCGCATAGTCGGCGAAAGTCGAGCGCCCCGCCCCGCTGTCTCCCGATTCCGCGAGATCCCCGCCATTCCCGCCTTGACCCTTTCCCGACCGGCACACAAGTTTGACTCCGGAGCTTCCCGAAGGTGTTGCCTGGCGGCAGGGGTGTCGCCGGTGACCGGGCGCGCGCGCCGCGCGGCCGCAAAGGAGCCGGTTGCGGATGTCGGATCGCATCGGAGATCTGCTGCTCAGCGAAGGGCTGTTAACCCGGGAGGCCCTGGCTGAAGCCCTTGAACGCCAGAAGGCCGAGGGGGGTAAGCTGGGTTACCACCTGGTTCAGACCGGCGCGGTGAGCGAGGAAGATCTCGTCCACCTCCTCTCTGAGCAGTACGGCATCCCGGCCATCGACCTGCGGAGCCTCTTTCCCCACGTCGACCGTGACCTGCTCGACCTGATCCCGGAAGACATCGCCGGGCGCTACCTGGTCTTCCCGGTACACAAGACGGGCAACATCCTGACCCTCGCCATGGCGGATCCGACCAACGTGGTGGCCCTCGATGACATCCGTTTCAGGACGGGATGCGAGGTGGAGCCTGTACTGGCCAGCGAGTTCGCCCTGCGCGAGGCGATCGAGCATTCCTACGAAGAAAAGCGCCTGGACCTCTTCGAAACCAACGAGGCCGACGAAGAGTTCGAGTTGACCGGGCCCGACGAAGAAGACGTCGAGCTGATGGCCGACGAGGACGAGATCGACGCTTCGAGCCTCGAGAACCTCAGCGCCGACGCGCCGGTGGTCAAGATCGTCAACCGCATCCTGGTCGATGCGATCCACAAGGGGGTTTCGGACATCCACGTGGAGAGTTACGAGAAGGACTTCCGCGTCCGTTTCCGCATCGACGGCGTGCTCCACGAATACATGCATCCCCCGGCCAAGCTGAAAGACGCGATCATCAGCCGCATCAAGATCATGTCCAAGCTCGATATCGCCGAGCGTCGACTGCCCCAGGACGGTCGAATCAAGATCAAGATGAAGCTCGACGACCGGACGCGCGAGATGGACTACCGTGTCTCCTGCGTCCCCACGCTCTTCGGCGAAAAGGTCGTGCTTCGTCTGCTGGACAAGGAAAATCTCTGTCTCGACCTGACCAAGCTGGGGTTCGAGGACGAGTCTTTCGAGGCCTTCGAGCGGGCGATCCTCAAGCCCTGGGGCATGGTCCTGGTGACCGGGCCCACCGGGTCCGGTAAGACGAACACTCTCTATTCCTCGATCAGCAGAATCAACAAGCCCGAGACCAACATCATGACGGCGGAAGATCCGGTGGAGTTCAATCTCCACGGGATCAACCAGGTCCAGACCAAGGAGCAGATCGGCCTGACCTTCGCCGAGGCCCTGCGATCCTTTCTGCGGCAAGACCCCGACATCATCCTGATCGGTGAGATCCGTGACTTCGAAACCGCCGAAATCGCGGTCAAGGCCGCCCTGACCGGCCATCTCGTGCTCTCGACCCTGCATACCAACGATGCGCCCTCGACGATCAATCGCCTGATGAACATGGGCATCGAGCCCTTCCTCGTGGCTACGAGCGTCAACCTGATCTGTGCTCAGCGCCTCGTGCGGCGGGTCTGCAAGGACTGCCGACAGGAGCAGCAGATCCCGCCCCAGGCGCTGATCGACATCGGGTTCACCCCGGAGGAGGCCGAGACCTGCACGCCGCTGAAGGGACGCGGTTGCCCGACCTGCAACAACACGGGCTACAAGGGACGGGTCGGACTCTTCGAGGTTCTGGAAGTCTCGGAGGAGATTCGCGAAATGATCCTCACCGGATGCAGCGCGCTGGAACTCAAGCGCCAGGCGGTTGAGGAAGGCATGATCACCCTCCGTCGTTCGGGCCTGCGAAAAATCGCGGCAGGCATGACCACGATCGATGAGGTCGTCCGGGAGACGGTGTTCTGATGGCGTACGGCGTGCCCCGGGCCCCGGGGGAGTGAGGAGACGAAGGTGGCTGTATCGCTGCAGCAGTTGCTCAAGACGATGGTCGAACAGGGGGGTACCGATCTCCACATCACGACCAATTCGCCGCCCCAGATCCGGATTCACGGCCTGCTCGTACCCTTGCAGATGCCGGCCCTCAATGCCGCCGAGACCAAGGCCCTCGTCTACTCGGTGATGACCGACCAGCAGAAGCACCGTTTCGAGGACAACCTGGAACTGGACTTTTCCTTCGGGATGAAAGGCCTGGCTCGTTTCCGGGCCAATGTCTTCCTCCAGCGAGGCGCCGTGGCGGCGGCCTTCCGCACGATCCCCTGGGAGATCAAGTCCTTCCAGGAACTCGGCCTGCCGGAGGTCATCGCGACCCTTGCCGACCGGCCCCGCGGGCTGGTGCTCGTCACCGGACCCACCGGATCGGGTAAGAGTACGACCCTGGCGGCGATGATCGACAAGATCAACCGGGAGCGCCAGGCCCATATCGTCACCATCGAGGATCCTGTCGAGTACCTGCACTCCCACAAGCGCTGCCTGGTCAACCAGCGCGAACTGGGAGCGGATACCAAGTCCTTTCCCAACGCGTTGCGGTCCGTGCTGCGGCAAGATCCGGACGTGGTTCTGATCGGTGAGATGCGTGACCTGGAGACGATCGAGTGCGCGCTGCGCATCGCCGAGACGGGACACCTGACCTTCGCGACCCTGCACACCAATTCGGCTTCGCAGACGATCAATCGCATTATCGACGTCTTTCCCGCCAATCAGCAGCCGCAGGTTCGGTCCCAGCTTTCCCTCGTGCTCGAAGGCATCCTCTGTCAGTCGCTGCTGCCGCACGTCAACGGACGCGCACGGGTGCTGGCGATGGAGATCCTCGTGCCGAATTCCGCGATCAGGAACTTGATCCGGGAAGACAAGGTCCACCAGATCTACTCCATGATGCAGACCGGGCAGGCCCAGCACGGCATGCAAACCTTCAACCAATCTCTCGCCACGCTCTATTTCCGTCGCCAGATCTCGATGCAGGTCGCCCTCGATGTTTCGCACAACCCGGAGGAACTGCAGGAAATGATCAACCGCGGCGTTGGAGCACTCGGCGGCGGAGCCCCCGTACGGGGCCGGAGATAGGAGGAGAGATTCACAATGGCTACTTTCGTCTACAAGGGTCGCACGCGCACAGGTGAGGCCCGGGAAGGCACGGTCGATGCAAAGACCCGGGACGAGGCCGTAGCAGCTCTCCGGCGCCAGGGCGTCATCGTTTCCTCGGTCACCGAAAAAGGTCGTGAGATCGCCTTGCCGCGACTGCGCGGCGGCGTCAAGCAGAAGGAGCTGTCGGTTTTCACGCGCCAGTTTTCAGTGATGATCGACGCGGGTCTGCCGCTCGTGCAGTGCCTCGAGATCCTGGCCGGACAGCAGCCGAACAAGGTCTTTCAGGGCGTGCTCAACGCCGTGCGGGCCGATGTCGAAGCCGGCTCCACGCTGGCCGATGCCATGCGCAAGCATCCGCGGGTCTTCGACGACCTCTACTCGAACATGGTCGCCGCGGGAGAGACCGGCGGTATTCTGGACACGATTCTCCAGCGCCTTTCGGTCTACATCGAAAAGATCGTCAAGCTCAAGGCGGCGGTGCGGGGCGCGCTGATCTACCCGGTGGCGGTACTGGCCATCGCGGGAGTCGTGGTCTGGGTCATCCTGACCTTCGTGATCCCGGTTTTCGCCGATCTCTTCACCGGGCTGGGCGCGGAACTGCCGATGCCCACGCGGCTGACCATCGCGCTGAGTCATTTCCTCCGCCGCTGGTGGTGGCTGATGATCGGCGGCATGGTTGGACTCGGATTCGGCATCAAGCAGTACTACAAGACCGACAAGGGGCGGCATGTCATCGACATGATGCTGCTGAAGATTCCCGTGATCGGCATGTTGCTGCGAAAGATCGCGGTCTCTCGTTTCTGCCGCACGCTCTCGACTCTGACCTCCTCCGGCGTGCCGATTCTCGACGGCCTCGATATCTGCGCGCGAACCTCCGGAAACGCTATCGTGGAGGATGCGATCTACGAGGTGCGGAGGAGCGTCGAGGAAGGTAAGACGGTTTCCGAACCGCTGCGGGAGACCCGGGTCTTTCCCGACATGGTCGTGCAGATGATCGCTGTCGGAGAGCAGACAGGCGCGATGGACACGATGTTGAGCAAGATCGCCGACTTCTACGAAGACGAGGTGGACGAGGCGACCCAGAACCTGCTGTCCCTGCTCGAGCCGATCATGATCGTGTTTCTCGGAACCATCATCGGCGGCATCGTGATTTCGATGTACATGCCGATGTTCAGCCTCATCGGAAAGATCGGCTGACCGCGTTCGGGGTTGCCGTGGCGCGATAGACGCCGGCTGGGTGGGGCCCGTAGGGCAGGCAGGAGGTAGGGTAAGGTGGATCCCCGGCGGCGAAGCCTGAGACGACTGAACGTCGCACGGGCGGTGGCCGTGACGAGCCTCCTGCTGGCTTCGGTGGTGATCGAGGTTCTTTTCAACCCCGGTCGCTCCCTGACCCCCTTCTACCTGCTGTCCGGCTGTGCCTACGCCGCCGTGTTGACCTACGCCCTGCTCGATCGCTTCCTCGGTGGCGGTCCGCCGATGGTGGTGGTTCAGGTTTGCGGCGACGCCCTGCTGGTTTTCGGCTTCCTGGTCGCCACGGGGGGCGGACTTTCGCCGCTGTCTTTCCTGCTGGCGGTTCCGGTGATGATGGCCGCGGCTCTCGCGGGGCTGCGGGGCGGGGTCTACACGGCGGGCATCCTGGGCGGCTTCTACGCCCTGCTCCTGGCGTGGTCGTCCTGGCATCTGCCGCCCACGGAATTGCCGCCGGGGCGGGCGCTCTATCTGGCGGTCTCTCACCTCGTCGCCTTTGCCGCCCTGGGAGCCCTGGGGGGGGTGCTGGCCGACCGCCTCGAGCGGCAGGGGGAAGAGCTCGAAGAGCAGCGCCAGGACTTGATCGCGTTGCGCGCTCTGCACGCCGACATCGTCGCTTCCATCGGCACCGGGCTGATGACGACCGAGCCCGATGGCCGGATCTCGTTCATCAATCGGGCGGGGCTGGAAATTCTGCGGGCCGACCCGGTTCAGCTTCGTCGGCGGCGGGCAGCCGAGGTTTTCGACCTGCCCGAGTCGTTCCCCCAGGGTGCCGGCCAGCACCTGGCCGCCGGGCGTCGCTTTCGTTTCGAGCGGGACTGGCGGCGTCCGGCGGACGGACAACGCCTGTTTCTCGGCTTCAGCGTGTCCTACTTGCGGGGGCCGGAGGGTGAGCACCAGGGCTGGTTGATCGTGTTCCAGGACCTGACCGAGATCGCCTCTCTCGAGCAGCAGGTGCGTACCCGTGAGAGGATGGCGGCCCTGGGCGAGATGGCTGCCGGCATGGCGCACGAGCTGCGCAATCCCCTCGCCGCGATCTGCGGTTCGGTGCAGGTTCTCTCCAGCGGGAACAGCGACGAAGAAGAAGCCGGGAGGTTGCGGGAGGTCGTGCTGCGCGAGTCGGACCGCCTCGATCGCATCATTCGAGACTTTCTCAAGTTCGCCCGCCCGGGGGGGCACGACCCCCGGCCCTGCGACCTGGTCGAGATGATGGAACAGCTCGGCAGGCTGCTGCGCAAGAGCCCGGAGTTGCACCCCGGCCACCGGGTCGAGGTGATCGCCGGGCCCGGCTGCGCACGGGCGCTCGTCGACCCCGACAGCATGCGCCAGGTCTTCTGGAACCTGGCCTCCAACGCCCTGAAGGCGATGCCCGACGGGGGCACCCTGTGGATCCGGGTCGAGGGCCACGGCGGCGACGAGGTGCAGGTCTCTTTCCGCGACGAGGGGCACGGCATGGATGACGCCACCTTGAAGGCCATCTTCCAGCCCTTCCAGGGGCGCTTCGAGACGGGAGCGGGGCTGGGTGCGGCGATCGTCTATCGCATCATCGAGGAGCAGGGAGGCCGGGTGCAGGTGGTCTCCCAGCCGGGCCGCGGGACCGAGATACGCCTGATTCTGCCCGCTGCCCAGGTTCCGGTGGCCGCAGCCGCCGCGGCAGAGGCCCCGGGGGGGGAACGCTGATGTCGCTGATTCTGGTCGTCGATGACGAGGCAGGAATCCGTGAGGTGCTGCGCGCCGCCCTGCGCTCCGACGGGCACAGGGTGCTTTGCGCTTCCTCCGCCGAGAAGGCCCTGGAGGTCTTCGAGACCGAAGATATCGACCTGGTCATCACCGACCTTTCCATGCCGGGTATGGATGGCCTGGCGCTGCTGAGGCGGATTCGCGAGGCCCGGCCCGAGACGCCTTCGATGGTGATCACGGCCTATGGCTCGAAGGAGACGGCGATCGAGGCGATGCGGCACGGGGCTGTGAACTACCTCGAAAAGCCCTTCAACGTGGAGGAGATGCAACTCCACGTGCGGCGGGCCCTGGGGCATGCCCGACTGAGCGCGGAAAACCGTCGCCTGCGCAGCCGGCTGCAACTCGAGGGGCGCCTGATCGGGAGTTGCGGACGGACCCAGGAACTGCGGGATGTGGTGGGCCGGATCGCCGCGACCGAGAGTACGGTTCTGATCACCGGTGAGTCCGGAAGCGGCAAGGAGGTCGTCGCCCGGGCGATCCATCAGGCCTCGCCCCGCCGGGAGCATCCCTTCATCGGCATCAATTGCGGGGCGATTCCCGCGAGCCTGCTGGAGTCCGAACTCTTCGGGCACGTCAAGGGGGCGTTTACGGGGGCGGACCGGGCTCGGCGCGGCCTGGTGGAGGCCGCCGAGGGCGGGACTCTCTTCCTCGACGAGATCGGCGACATGCCGGCCCAGATGCAGGTCAAGCTGCTGCGCGTGCTGCAAGATCGCCGGATCCGGCGGGTCGGCGGCTCCGAGGAGATTCCCATCGACGTCCGTATCCTGGCTGCGACTCACCGGGATCTCGACACACTGGTCCGGGAGGGGCGCTTCCGGGAGGACCTCTACTACAGGATCAACGTGATTCGGGTCGAGGTCCCGCCGTTGCGGGAGCGGGCGGAAGACATCCCCGAGCTGGTCGCCGCCTTCCTGCTGCGGCAGGGCGAGCGGCTGGGGCGAAGAGACCTGGCCGTCGAACCGGCGGTGATCGCGGCTTTCTCCCGCTACTCGTGGCCGGGCAATGTTCGGGAACTCGAGAATGTTCTCGAGCGCATGGTCGCCCTGTCGAGTGGGGGTGAACTGCGCGAGGATCTGCTTCCCGTGGAAATCAGGGGCGGTTCGGGACTGCCGGTGGCCGGAGCGGGAACGATGCCCGAAGACTTCGACCTCGAAAGCTATCTCGACGAGCAGCGCAGGGTTTTCATGCAGCAGGCTCTCGAACAGGCCGGTGGCGTCCAGACGAAGGCGGCCCGGCGGCTGGGCATGACGTTTCGCTCGTTCCGCTACTTCGCGAAGAAGTTCGGCCTGACGGCGCGTCCGGCGGGCTCATCCACCCGCGAAGAGGCCGGCCTGGTGGGAGCGGGCCCGGCGGGGAAGAAATGACATGGATTGTCACCCCCACTTGCCACAGAATGTCAGTCCGGGCGAGGGAAGGGGCGAGGTGGCCGCGGGCGGCCATGTAACTTTAAGTATCTATTGGAGTTAAACGAAATGCTGGACAGTGGCCTTTCTGGCACCGAGATTGCTTGGAGACAGTGTCCGGAAAACCTTAAGGCTTTAAGGGAGGAAACAAAAGCATGCGTCGGAACGAACGTGGATTCACCCTCATCGAGTTGCTGATCGTGGTGGCCATCATCGGCATTATCGCCGCGATCGCCATCCCGAACCTGCTCAACGCCATCGACCGTGGTCGTCAGAAGCGGACCATGGCCGATATGCGCAGTGTCGGCACGGCTGTCGAGGCCTACTCGGTGGACAACAACCGTTACCCCACCATCACCACCGAGTCGGATGTCAACGGGAATCTCGACACCCACCTCGAGCCGGTCTACATCAAGAAGTGCCCGGATGACGATGGCTGGAGCAACGCCCTGAAGTACCAGTCCGCCACCGGAGGGGCCAACTACACGGTCCGGTCCTACGGAAAGGACGGCACCAAGACCACCGCCACCGGCGGTAAGACCACCAGCTTCGACGATGACATCATTTTCCAGGATGGTGCCTTCGTCCAGTGGCCTGAAGGCCAGCAGCAGTAGCCCTTGGGCGAGATGGCCGGGGGCGGGCCTCGCTGCCTGCCCCCGGTTTCTTTTCGCCGGGGGAGGATCGTGGAGGAGGAGGGAGATGGAGAAGGACAGGGATTCTCTCGGTCCCCGCGCGCGGTACGGGCAGGCGCTGGGGTTCACTCTCGTCGAACTGCTGGTCACCGTCGCCGTGATCGGTATCATCGCCGCCATCGCGGTAGTCAATCTCCAGTCTGCTCTCGACAAGAGCCGCCAGCGCAAGACCATGACCACCATCCGCAACGTCGGCACGGCCGTCGAGGCCTACTCGAACGACCACAGCGCATTCCCGCGCAACGGCATTACCGCAGCCGAGTTGTCGGCGGCCTTGTCGGATCAGGTCTACAAGCGGGTCGAGACGACCGACGCCTGGGGAAACGACCTGGCCTACAGCTCGGGCAGCAGCCATTACACGATCGAGAGCTACGGCCGGGACGGGGTCGACGGCCCTCAGAACATATCCCGCGCGACGGCTCGAGAGTTCGATTACGACATCGTTTTCGCCGACGGGGGCTTTCTCAACGCTCCCGACTGATCCTCGGCTCCGGGTGGAGGATCATGGGGCGCCCCGTGTCAGGGTCGCATCCGCAGTGTTGGGCGGCAGGGCGGGTTCCCAAAAGGCGCGCTGCGAGTATGATGTCTCCGGGATGAGCGTGCGGAGATCCAGTCCACGGCGGGAGCCTTCACCTTTGTGATCGACAGCGGGCAGCACACGCACCGATGGGCGGCGATGCTCCCCGCCCTGGCGGCAGTGGTCGCCGCCTTGCCCTGTCTCGACTTTCAGCCGGACGACCTGTTCATCTATCTGCGCGTGGTCGACAACGTGCTCTCCGGCCGCGGTTGGGGATTCAACCCTCATCAGAACGTCGACGTCGCCTCTTCCGGAGCCTGGCTGCTGACCCTGGTGTCGCTGGGCAAGGTGGGTTTCGGGGGAGTGCGGGTCGCCCAGTTCCTCTCCGCTTTTTTCTGGGTGGTGGGCATCATCTGCGCATCCCGGCTCGCCGGATGCCTGGCCGGCGATGTACGGGCGGCGTGGGCCACCAGCCTCGCGCTGGCGGCCGATGCCTGGACCGCGCGCTGGCTGTGGAGCGGCATGGAGACCGGTCTGGCGGTGGCCGTGGTGTGCGGGGCGGCGCTGATCCGGGTGCGGGCCGGGCGGGGCAGCCTCGTCGATCGCCTGGGCAGCCTCCTGCTGGCCGTCGCTCCGTTGGTGCGACCCGAGCTGGCCCTGTTCACTTTCGCGGTGGTGCTCATGGAGGCCTGGCGGGCTTTCCGCGGCAGGGAGTCCCGACTGGCCGGGGACCTGCTCGCGGGAGGACTGGTGGCCGTGGCCTGGAGCGTCTTCGCGTTGCGGACCTGGGGCACCGTGCTGCCCTCGACCATGGCGGCCAAGGGCAGCCTGGGCGCGATGAACATCGGGGCTTCCGAAGCCGCCGCTCGAGTCCTGGTGGTTGTCGCGTCGACCCAGCTGCCGGCCCTGCTGTTCCTGCCGGTCGCCGCGTGGCTCTGGGCGGGGGAGGGCGAGGCGCGCTCGGAGCGCGCCCCGGGGCGCGGCGACCTGGTGCGCGTCGTGCTCCTGTTCGCCGTGCTGCTGTTGCTGGTCTATGCCCTACGCCACGTCCGGGTCTACACGCGCTACCTGCTGCCCCTGACCGCGCTGGTGGTGGCCGTGGGCATGGCCGGGATGGTGGCGGCGGCGCGGAGGCTGGATGGCGTGCGGGGAAACTGGCTGTGGGGCGGCGTGGTGGCTGCGACGCTGGCGGGCAACCTGGTGCTGGCCACCACCGTCGTGGTGCCCCGGACCCGGGCCTACGGCCGCTCGATGCAGACCGTGGTCTTCCCCCTGGCCCGGCGTCTGGCCGCCGAAACGCCCCTCGACGCGGTGATCGCCACACCGAACATCGGGGCCCTGGGACTGCTCTCGGGACGCAGGATCCTCGATCTCAATGGGTTGGCGACTCCCGAAATCGTACCCTTCAAAAGGGAGGGTGCGATCGATCGTTACCTCGCCCTCCATCCCCCGGAGGTGCTGGTGGAGATCGCGCCCGAGCCGCTGCGGCGGGAGATCCCCGGCCTGGCGCTCGAGCGGATCGGCCTGTTCCGCTTTGACGGGATGTTCGTCCGGGGGCCCGATCCGATGTACTTCACTGTCTACCGGGTCCATCGGACGGGGCCCGACGCGCAGGGCGCTCCATGACGGCCGAAGGTCATGGCCCTGTCGACACCTCGTCCAGGGGCGTCGATCGCCGAACCTGGCCGGCGGCTCTCGTGGCCGTGGCCGGCGGGATCGCCTTGGGACTGCCGCCGGAGGTTCACCCCCTGTCCGGCGTTCTGCTGGCGCTGATTCTCGCTCCCGCGCTGTGGGTGGCTGTCCCCGCCCCGGGGATCGTCACCGCCCTGTGCGTGGTGGGGCTGGGTGGTTTTCACTTCGCGGTCTCCCTCGCTCCGGGTCGCAGCCTCGGCGTGGTCGCCGGTTGGGTGCTGGCCCTCGCCGCTTTCTGGGCCGCCCGGGGTGCCGGCGCGGCGGCCCGGGCGAAGGTACCGCTCGTGCTGGCGCTGATCGGCGCGGGTCTCGGGCTGCTGGCCCTGGCCCAGCGTCTGGGACTGATGGCCCTCGATGCGGCCGCGGCCCGGCGACTCGGCCTGCCCGCCGAGATGATCCTGCGCCTCGAACACGGGCGGGTGTTCGGCACCCACGTGGTGCCCGCCGCCCTGGCCGGGGCGCTGGTGCTGGCGGGACTGGCCGCCGTCGCTGTCCTGGCGGACCGCGGGTCCTCCCGGCCGCTGGTCATCGCCTGCCTGCCGCTGATCCTCCTCGGGCTGGTGCTGACCGCCTCGCTGGGTGCCTGGCTGGGACTGGTCGTGGGCCTGGCCGCCGTCCTGGTCGTCACTCGCCGGCGCGTCGCCCCGCGCTGGCGGGTGCTGGGCGGTGCGGCGGCGGTCGTGCTGGCCCTGGCGCTGGTCGCCCTGCGACCGGTCGACGTGGCGGATCTCTCCCGGCCGGACAATCCCCTGCGATTGCGCCTGGGCAACTGGCGAGGTGCCGTGCTGATGGCGACGGCGCAGCCGGTGACGGGAACCGGCCTGGGTTCCTTCGGGGCGCTCTATCCACGCTACCGCCGGGCCGGCGATTCGGAGACCCTGTACGCCCACAACTCCTGGCTGCAGATCGCCGCGGAGGGCGGCTGGCCCGCCCTGGCACTGCTCTGCGCCGCAGCGGTGTTTTTCTTCCGCCGCTGGCGCGGGGTCTCGGGGGCCGGCGACGGCCTGTGGCTGCTCGCCGCGCTGCTCGCCTTCGTGGTTCACAACCTGGTGGACTTCACCGCTTACCTGCCGGGTGTGGCGGTGCCGGCGGCGATACTGGCGGGCATGGTCTTCGCCCGCCCTGGCGCGAGCGACCGTCCCCCGACCGGGGCCGCCCCTTTCGTGGCGCGCGCGATCGCCCTGGTGCTGCTCCTGGCTGCGGGGGGATGGTGGTCGATGGAAACCGCCAGTCGCGGACTGATGGATCGGGCGATGCTGGAGGCCGCGGAGCGCCCCGTGTCCGCCGCGGAGGTCGCGGCGCGGGCCGCGCGAATCGCTCCCTGGAGCACCTCCCGGACCGTAACGGCGGGTAACCTGCTGTTGGCCGCCGGTGACCGGCGTTCCCTGGCTGTCCTGGGAGGGCTGCTGCAGGTGCCGCTGCGCCTCGACAGTGCCTCGCCGGCCCCCTGGCACCTGCTGGCCCGCTGGCGCCTGGCGCGGGGAGAGGTCTCCGCCGCCTGGGAGGCCTATCGACTGGCGGCGATCCGGCATCCGGCGGCCTCGGCGATCCGGCGGCAGATCGAAGCCATCGAACGGGCTTTCGACGAGAAGGGGCTGATCGGGGCGGAGAGCGTGCCGGCGCCCGGTGAAGGTTCCGTCCCGGCGTCGGCTCCGGCCTGGCAGCCGTGGGACGACACCCTTGTCCTGGTCGGTGGCCTGATCCTGCTGGTCGTGGCCGTGAGTCTGCGCCGGTCGGGCCTGGTAGGGGCCCTCGCCGTGGCCCTGAGCCTGGTCTGCCTGATCTCGGCTTTCGGCGAGGGAGGCGCGCTGCCCGGGGTGCGCCTGGTGCGGGCCGTGGTGGTGGCCTTCGCGGTCCTGGCCTGGTTGCTGGCCCGTTCCCCGGAGGGGCGGGGCCGGTGGCCGGCATGGGGGGGGGGCGCTGCGCTGGTTCTGGGCGCGTGGGCAGCCCTGGCCGCGGCCTGCGCACCGGCTCCGCTGGCCGCGCGGGACGGCTGGCTCTCCCTGCTCACGGCGGGGGCGATTCTGGGCCTTTCGTTTTTCCTGGCCCGGGAGAATCCCCACTGGATACGGATCTGCCTGACCGTCGTCGCCGCCGCGGCGGGTCTCGAAGCGGGCCTCTGGCTGGTGCAGAAGGGCCTGCTGGCGGCGGGAGTGGCGGTGGCGTCCCGGGCGCCGCCTCTCGGGACACCCAACCCCCTGCGGCCGGCCGGTGACTTTCTCCACCCCGGGCACCTGGGCACGTTCCTGGTCGTTGGGGCCGCCGCCCTGCTCGGTGCCGGCATACGAGTCTCCCGTGGCCGGGCGCTCCTGGCCCTGCTGCTGGTCTTCGCGGGTCTCTCCGGCGGCTCGCGGGCCAGTCTGCTGGCCCTGGTCGCCGCCGGCGGAGTCTTCGCCTCCTGCGCCTCGAGCCGCCGCCTGAGGCGCGCGGTGACCGCCGTCGTGGTGGTGGCCCTGGTTTTCGGCGCTGCGGTGGTCGTCTGGCGACTGGGCTATGGCGACCCCTACGCGTGGACGCGAACGCGCATCTGGCGCGCGGCCCTCGAAGCCCTGTTCGATCGCCCCTGGCTGGGTTTCGGCCCGGGGGGCTTCGGCCCCCTGGCTCCGCGGTGGAGCTTCGAAGATCCTGGGTCGGTGGCCCGGTGGTCGCGCACCTTCAGCGGTCCTCACAGTGATCCGCTGGCGCTGCTGCTGGCGCTGGGGCTTCCCGCCGGCCTGATCGCGCTGGCTCTGGGGGGCCTGGGCTGGTGCCGCGCCTGGGCCGCTGCCCGCCGCGCCGGGAGCCTCGCTCCGGTCGCGGCCCTCGCCGCCGTTTCCGCGCTGCTGGCTCATGGCCTGGTGGACGACCTCTTCTCGGAACGCCCGGCGACCTGGGTCGTGGCGAGTCTGCTGGCCGGGGTTTGCCTGGCGGGTGTCGCCCGGGACCGCTCCGGGTGGGTTTTCGAAGGGTGCGCCCGGCGGCGGGCCGTGGCACTGGCGGTGATCCTCGCCGTGGTGGCCGGCGAGGTGCTGCCGTGGGCCGCCGATCGGGCGTTCCGGGCGGGGCGGCCGGAGTGGGCCTTGCGGCTCGAGCCGCGCTCGGGACGCTACGCGCTGGCCATGCTGGAAAGACCGGTGGGAAGGCTCGCCCACGTCGACAGCAGCCGGGAAAGAGCTCTTCTGGCTCGCCGGATGCGGCCGTACGACCCCCTGGCCTGGGTACGCTGGGCGGAGCTGGAGGAACGGCTCTGCCGTGATCTGCTACCGGAGCAGGGCGCCTGCGCGCGGGCTCTCGCGGGCTGGTCCGCGGCCCTGGCTCGCCGTCCGGAGGACGTCTTCGCCCGCCGACACCGGGCCCGGTTGCGCGCTCACCTGGGGCGACTCCACGCGGCGGAGGACGATCTGCGGATCGCTCTCCACACCGAGCCCAACTTTCTCGCCGCCCGCCTCGATCTGGCCCGTGTGCTGATCGAACAGGGACGTGCCGGTCCGGCCTGCGAGCAGTGGAGCGCGTTGGAGTCCCTGGCCCGCCGGCTGTCGGGCGTCCGCCCCGATTCCCGGAGGGGCAGCGCCTTGCTGCGCTTGTCCGCCCGGGAGGTCGCCGGGGTGCGACAGCGGTGTGAAGCGCTTTCGCCGGTCACCGGAGATACCGGGGATCGCCCCGCGGAAGGAGGCTGACATGAAGCGCAGAACCGTCCTTGCCTTGCTGATCGTTTGCCTGGCCGTGGTGCCGGTACTGCCGGTCATGCGCGCCGCCGACCGTCCCGAAGGGCGCTTGCTGGCCACTCGCTCGGTGACCTATGCGAGACACGGGATGGTCTCGGCGGCCCATCCCCTGGCGGCGCAGGTGGGGGTGGAGATTCTGCGCCGGGGGGGTAACGCCGTCGATGCCGCGATCGCTGTCAACGCGGCCCTGGCTTTTCTCGAACCGGTGGCGTGTGGGCCTGGCGGCGACCTGTTCGCCATGGTCTGGGATGCGCAGAAGGGCGAGCTGGTGGGGCTCAACGCTTCAGGGCGGGCTCCCGGGGCGCTGAGCGCCGCGAAGATTCCGGCGGAAGAGGATGGCACGATTCCGCTCTACAGCCCCTACGCCTGGACCGTTCCGGGGGCCGTGGACGGCTGGTTCGAACTGCATGACCGCTACGGCGTGCTTCCCATGGCCGAGGTTCTCGCTCCGGCGATTCGGCTGGCCCGCGAGGGAGCGCCGGTGCCCCAGGTGATCGCCGGAGCCTGGGCCCGTTCAGCGCGGGTTTTCGGTTCGAAGCCGGGCTTCGCCGAAGTGTTCTTGCCCGGCGGCCGGGCGCCGCGGGAAGGGGAGGTGTTCGCCAACCCCGCCCTGGCCCGCACTTTCGAGATCCTGGCCGACGGGGGGCGGGACGCCTTCTACAAGGGCCCCATCGCCCGTGCGATCGTGGCGTTCTCCCAGGTCCAGGGCGGGTTCTTCTCTCTCGAGGACTTCGCCGGTCACCACTCGGAGTGGGTGGAGCCGATCTCCACCTCCTACCGGGGTGTGGAGTTGTGGGAGTTGCCGCCCAACGGGCAAGGCCTGGCGGCGTTGGAGATGCTCAACATCCTCGAGCTGTTCGACATCGCCTCTCTCGGCCGTGACTCGGCGGATTTCTGGCACCTGATGGTCGAGGCCAAGAAGTTGGCTTTTGCCGACCGGGCCCGCTTCTATGCCGATCCGGCCATGGTCGAGGTGCCGGTCGAGGGTTTGCTCACGAAGGACTACGCTCGGCGCCGGCGTGCCCGGATTCGCATGGACAGGGCGGCGAAGAGCGTCGATCCGGGTCATCCCGGACTGGAGCGGGGAGATACGACCTACCTTGCCGTCGGCGACTCGGAGGGGAACCTCGTTTCCCTGATCCAGAGCAACTACACCGGCTTCGGATCGGGCTATGTAGTGCCGGAGCTGGGTTTCGGCATCCAGAACCGGGGCGCCCTGTTCAACCTGGAAAAGGGGCACCCGAACTTCCTCGTGCCGGGCAAGCGACCGTTTCACACCATCATTCCGGCGTTTCTCACGCGCCAGGGTGTTCCCTGGTGCGCGTTCGGCGTGATGGGAGGGGCGACCCAGCCCCAGGCCCACGCTCAGATCGTCGTCAACCTGGTCGACTTCGGCATGAACCTGCAGGAAGCGGGTGACGCGCCACGCTTCGTCCACACGGGATCTTCCCAGCCCACGGGCACGCTGATGAGTACAGGCGGGTTGCTGCACCTCGAGACGGGCGTCGACCCCGAGATCGTTCGCGAACTGGTGCGCCGTGGACATCGTATTCAGCCCGCCGTGGGCCTCTACGGTGGCTATCAGGCGGTCTGCATCGATCCCCGGACCGGGGTGCTCAGCGGAGCCACCGAGTCGCGAAAGGACGGCCTCTCCCTGGGTTACTAGCAGTCCGCGGACGCAGTTTTCGCGGTGCGGGGAGCGGGAGGAAGGGACGGCGATGGCGGCTGAGGGTCTCGTGCGAAAACCGGTATCACCGCCGTGTCGGGTGTTGCCGCAGGACCGGGCAAGGCGCCTTTCGCCCCGTCAAGCCCCGGTGGCGGCGCCTTCGCGGGATTCGGCGAGGGTCTCGCGCAAAGCCTGTGCCGCCTGGGCGGTCCGGCTGCAAATCCGGCAGAAGCCGGTGTAGTCGGGGCCCAGCCGTTGCGACGAGGCAGTGTCGACCTCGAACCCCATGCCTTCGGCGCCGAGTCCCACGCCGACGGTCTTGGCCACCAGGTTGGCCACCACGACGGCGTCGAGCAAGGGGGCTTCCACCGGCAGTGGCGAGTCGTGATGATGGGCGATACCCTGCTGGACCGCTTCGGGGAAGCCCCATTTTCCGGCGATCTGCGCCCCTACCTCGGTAGGGTCGCAGCCGAAGAGTTGTCGTTCGGCTTCGACGAACGAACAGCCTTCACTGCGGCAAAGGTCGACGATGGTTTCCAGGTCGGCGTCCAGGTAGCGCACGACCAGCAGCTTGCCGATATCGTGGAGGAGTCCGGCCACGGGAGCCATGGGGGGAATGCCGGCATCGGGCCGGGCCGCGATGATCTCTCGGACAGCCTGGGCCGTCACGGCGGCGTGGAGCCAGATTTCCTCTTCACTCAGGGCCATAGAGCGGCGCGGGCAGGGTCAGCGTGGTGATGTAGGACCCCAGCGTCAGGTGCAGCAGTTCCGCGGTGCCCAGGCGGGTGACGGCGTCGCGCAGTCGAGTGATCTCGAAGCGCCCGGCGTAGAGCGAGGAATTGACGAGTCGCAGCACGTTGGCGGTCAGCGCCGCATCCTCCTCGATGATGTCGGCCACGTCCGCCAGGTGGAGATTTTCGTCGTCGAGAGCCTCGATCAGGCGCTGCACGCTGACAGGCAGGGGAT
Source organism: Acidobacteriota bacterium (assembly GCA_030949985.1). Classification (NCBI taxonomy): domain Bacteria; kingdom Pseudomonadati; phylum Acidobacteriota; species Acidobacteriota bacterium. The sequence goes on along the minus strand of JAUZRX010000063.1, from coordinate 38,238 downwards.
CGAGACGCTCGATGCCATCGAGAATGCTATCGGGAATCGCCATCAGCAGCACCTCTCGTGCGGGTGGGGTCCTGGGGAGATCTCTTTCGCGGCGGATCCCGTGTGCCCGGCGTGGCTTCCACGAGTCGAAGTTCAGTCCTCGGACAGCCGCCGTCAACTCGGAGAGGGTTGACCTGTGGCCGAGGGTTGCATAGCGTGCCCTGGTCGAAGCCATGACGAAGCCCACTGTCAGCGTTCTGCTCTTGACCTGGAACTCCCGCCGACTGGTGGGAGAGGCGCTGGCGTCCGTCTGGGCCCAGACACGAGAGCCGGACGAGGTGATCGTCGTGGACAACGCCTCTTCCGACGGCACCCCCGAACAGGTCGAGGCCATCGCCGGGGGCCGGGCGCGACTGGTGGTGATGACCCGCAATCACGGCTACTCCGGTGGCTTCAACCGGGGGTTGCGGCTGGCCGGGGGCGACTTTCTCCTCCTGCTCAACCCCGACGTGCGACTCGATCCCGACTTCATCGAACAGGCCCTCCGGGGATTCGAGGATCCCCGCGTGGGCATTGTCGCCGGCCTGCTGCTGCGCCCGGATCGGCGCACCGTCGACAGTTCGGGGCTTTTTCTCGCCCGTTCCCGGAAGACCGTCGACCGGGGATTCTCCGTCCCCTTCGACCCGGCCCGGGATCAGGCGGGTCCGGTCCTCTCCGCCTGCGGGGCGGCGCCGTTCTACAGGCGGGAGATGATCGAGGACATCGCCGACGGGCAGGAGTTCTTCGACGAGAGCTACTTCGCCTTTCGGGAGGATCTCGAGGTGGGTTGGCGGGCCTGGCGGGCGGGCTGGAAGGCCGTTTGCCGTCCCGAGGCGGTGGCCGTCCATCTGCGTTCCGGTGGGGCGGGCCGCGGGAAGTTGGGGCTGGCCTTCACGCGCTCTCCGGAACTGACCGCGCACATCATCAAGAATCGTTACCTCTCCCTGTTACGTCACGATCGCCCGGGGAGCCTGCTGGCGGACCTGCCGTGGTGGCTGCCCCGGGAAGTGGCGCAACTCGGGGCCTGCCTGCTGCTGCGGCCCCAGGTGCTCGCCGAGTTGTGGAGGTACCGCTCGCTGCTCGCCCGCGCCTGGCGTCGGCGCCGGGACGATCGCGATCGTCGCGGGAGATGGGGCGCATGGACCCGCCGGGTGCCTCCCCGGGGGCTGTGGAAGCCGGGCCGGGAGGTCCTGTGATGGGGGCGGCCTGGCCGCTGGTGGCGGCGCCGGCTTCCTTCGTCGTGGCGGCGGTGGTCGCCCGGCTGATGACCCCACGGCTGATCGAAGCCGCCACCCGGCTGGGTATCGTCGACCGGCCCGACGGTCGGCTCAAGACCCAGCGCCGGCCGGTGCCCTATCTCGGCGGTGTGGCGGTGGCGCTGGGGGTGCTCGTGGCCCTCGGAGTGACCTATCGTTTCGATCAGCAGGCCCTGGCCCTGCTGCTGGGCGGGTCGATCGTCCTGGTCCTGGGCCTGATCGACGACCTGGGTTCGATCTCCCCCGGGGCCAAGCTGGCCGGCCAGCTCCTGGCGGTGGCTGTCCTGATTCGCGCCGGAGTCAGCCTGCAGCTCGTCTTCCTGCCCTGGTGGGCCAGTGTCCCGCTGACGGTTCTCTGGATGCTGGCCGCCACCAATGCCTTCAACCTGATCGACATCATGGACGGCCTGTCCAGCGGTGTGGGGGCCGTGGCCGCGCTCTTCCTGGCGGCGATCGCCCTCTACGGCGGACAGGTGGCCCCGGCCTGCGTCGCCGCTTCCCTGGCGGGGGCCCTGCTCGGCTTCCGGCGTTTCAACGTGGAGCCGGCCCGGATCTACCTGGGCGACACGGGCAGCCTCTTCGCGGGATTCCTGCTCGGCGCCCTGGCCTTCGTCAATCAATACACCGGTGTGCATCGCCTCGGGGCCCTCGCTCCGCTGTTGATCCTGGGTGTGCCCCTCTTCGACATGCTCTTCGTGATGTACATCCGCTGGCGCCGGGGCATGAGCGTGATGCTCGGCTCTCCGGATCACGTAGCCCTGCGTTTGCGCCGCTGGCGCCTGTCCACCCGGGCGACGGTGCGGGCCAATGTGGGCGTTTCGATCTTCCTCGGGATCAGTGGTGTGGCCGTGATGCTCCTGCCCGTGGCCTGGGCCGCGGCCCTGCTGGGGCTTCTGCTGGTTGCCGCGCTGGCCGTCACCGCCTGGCTGAAGACGATCGACATGGGCCTCTGAAGCGGATCCCGGTCGAGTGCGGCGGTGCGAACGCCGCTTTCGTTTTTCCCCGAGAGCCCCCATATTCTCCCGGGAAGCCCCGCCGGCCTTCGACTCGGCGCGGCGAGGAAGAGGTGCCTGAGGCGATGATCGTCATTCTCGGAGCCGGTCCAGCGGGTCTGTCCACGGCCTACCATCTGCGCCTTCTCGACCCGGGGACGGAAGTCGTCGTCCTCGAGCGGGAGCCCCATTCCGGAGGCCTGTGTGCCTCCCGGCGCAGCGACGGATTCACCTTCGACTGGACCGGGCACTATCTCCATCTGCGCGATCCGGACATGAAGGAGCTGGTCTTCTCCCTGCTGGGCGACGAGCTGATGGAGGTCGAAAGAAAGGCCGGCATCCACTTCCGCGGGCGGCGGGTGGCCTTCCCTTTCCAGGCCCATCTTCACGCCTTGCCGGCGGAGATGGCGGCGCGCTGCCTGCTCGACTTCATCGCGGCCGAACGCCGGGGCGAAGCTCCCACCGACGGGCGCCTGCCTTTCGATCGCTGGGCTCGGGAGGTCTTCGGCGATGCCCTGGCCGAAGCCTTCATGTTGCCCTACAACGCCAAGCTCTTCGGCGTGGACCCGGCCGAGATCACCGCCGAGTGGGTGGCCTGGGCCGTGCCGCGGCCGAGTCTCGAGCAGGTGGTGCGCGGCGCATTGGGCCTGGGCAACCCGGGGATGGGCTACAACCCCCGTTTTCTCTACCCCCGCTCCGGCGGGATCGATCGCCTCTGGCGGGCCCTGGCGGCCCGGGTCGAAGAGACGATCCGCTATCGCCGCGAGTGCGTCGGCGTCGATGTCGAGGCCCGGGAAGTGATCCTCGCCGATGGTGAACGCCTGGCCTACGACAAGCTGGTGTCCACGCTGCCGCTGCCCGCCCTGCTCGGGTGCCTGTCCGGCTCCGGCGCTCCTTCCGGCAGGGGGCTGCGCGCCAGTGCCGTGGTCGACCTGCAACTGGGCGTGCGCCGCCCGGCCATCGCCGAGGGCGCCCACTGGCTGTACTTCCCCGAGCCCGAATATCCCTTCTACAGGGTGGGCTTTCCTTCCAACGTCTGTCCCGCGATGGCGCCCGAGGGGCATGTCTCGCTGTCCGTAGAGTTTTCCTGCAAGCCGGGGACGGTGGTGGACGGTCCCGGCGAGTGGCTCGCTCCGGCGCGGGAGGGGCTCGAACGAGCCGGTCTGCTGGAGGCCTCCGACGAGGTCGTCCATGCCCATGCCGCCCTGATCGATCCGGCCTACGTCCTCTATGACGACTCGCGGACCGAGCGGGTCCGCCGGGCCCGGCGCTGGCTGGCCGAGCAGGGGATCGTTTCGATCGGACGTTTCGGGGGTTGGTGCTACAGCTACATGGAACGGGCGCTGCTCGACGGGCGAGAGACGGCCCGCAAACTCGTCGGCAAGCCATGCGCCGGCTGAAGGTGGCCCACCTGATCACCCAGCTCGAACTGGGTGGGGCCCAGCAGAACACTCTCTATACCGTCGCACACCTGGACCGCGATCGCTTCGAGCCGATCCTGGTGGCGGGCTCCGGCGGTCTGCTCGAAGCGCAGGCTCGTGCCGTCGAAGGGCTGCACTTCGAGACCTGCCCGCATCTGGCCCGCCCCGTGGCACCGGGGCGCGACCTGCTGGCCCTGGCCGACTTGCGCCGTCGCCTGCAGCGGCTGGCACCGCAGATCGTCCACACCCATTCGTCCAAGGCGGGGATTCTCGGGCGCCTGGCGGCGGTTCTGGCCGGGGTTCCCATCATCGTGCACACCGTGCACGGGTGGGGTTTTACGCCCCTCCAGTCGATCCTGGGCCAGAGGATTTTCGTTTCCCTCGAGAGATTCGCCGCACAACTGAGCACCCAGCTCGTGGCGGTGTCCCGGGCCAACGCTCTCGAAGGGCAGCGTCGCAAGATCGCCGCCGCCGAGGCCTTCGAGGTGATCTACTCCGGAATCGAGATCGATCGCTTCGAGACGGTCGCCGAGGATGAGACGATCCGGCGCCGGGCGCGCCAGGCTCTGGGCCTGCCCGCCGAGGCTCCACTGGCCGGCATGATCGCCTGTCTCAAACCCCAGAAGGCGCCGCTGGACTACGTGCTGGTCGCCGAGCGGGTCAGGCGGGAGGTACCCGGGGCCCACTTCCTGCTGGCCGGCGATGGCGAGTTGCGGGCCGCGGTGGAGGCCGAGGTCGGCTCGCGGGGCCTTGAGGGGCGTTTCCACCTGCTGGGCTGGCGCCGGGATCCCGAGCAGGTTCTCGCGGCCATCGACGTGCTGGTGCTCACCTCCCGGCACGAAGGGCTGCCGAGGGTGATCCCGGAGGCGATGGCGGCGGGACGGCCCGTGGTGGTGACGGCGGTGGACGGCAGCCCCGAGGCCGTCGAAGAGGGCGAGACGGGCTTTCTGGCGGAGGCCGGTGACGTGGAGCGGTTGGCCCGGGGGGTGACCGCCCTGCTGGCGGATCCCCGGCGGGCGCGGGCCATGGGCCGTCGGGCCCGCCGGCGGGTCGAGGCGTGGGATATCGATACCATGGTTCGCCGCCAGGAAAGCCTCTATCTCACCCTGGCCCGCCAGGCGGGGATTCCGGCGGGTGAACCGGAGCGCTGACTGTCCAGCGCCGACTGTCCGACGAGTGTGACTGCGAGTCGGTTTCTGCCGGGGCCGATGGGGACGGCTTGCCCCGGCCCCCCCGGGAATCCAGTTTAGACGATGTGAGCAGGCAGCCTCCGGAGACTCCGGCGCGAGGGCCGTTGTATTCCCACCGCCGGCCTCCCCGGCGAGGCTGCCACCATCGCCCGGGTCCGATGGACGCGGCGGGTCCGGGCGGAAGGAGCATGCGGAGCCGAGCTTGAAACGCCTCCGGCCACTGGGCCCCTTGGGGGCTCTCGTCGTTTTCCTGTCTCTGCCCGGCCTCGCATCCGTGGCGGAGGAGGCCGTTTTTCGCCATTTCACGGTGGAAGATGGCCTGAGCCAGTCCCAGGTCGAGGCCATGGTCCAGGACCGGGACGGCTACATCTGGCTGGGCACGCAGTACGGTCTGTCGCGCTTCGACGGCCTGCACTTCAGAACGTTCACGACCCGGGATGGCCTGCTCGACAACCGTATCACTGCGGCGTTCGTCGATCGCGGGGGCCGAGTCTGGTTGGCTCACGCCGCCGGCGGACTCAGCCGTTGGGACGGGAACGGTTTTTCCGTCTTCCCCCCGCCCGAGAAGGGAAGCCCCGGCGAGGTGCACGCCCTGGCCGAGGACGCCGCCGGCAACCTTTGGCTGGCTACCGAAGGCAACGGGCTCCAGCGCTTCGACGGTGAGGGCTGGCTGCGGCGGGTCGATCCGCTGCACCTCCCGCCGGACAAGGTCTTCGGCGTGGTCTTTGGCCGGGGCTACCTGTGGCTGGCCACCGACCGCGGACTCTACAGGGCGCGAGCCGATGCCCGCGGGGCCGTATCCGTGGAGGGGCCTTTCCGCAAGATCGGGGGTGCCGCCGAAGTCGCCTTTCGCACGGCAGCGATCGACAGAGCCGGCAATCTCTGGTTCGGTGCGGAGAACGGCGACCTTTACGCCTGTCCGGCCACGGACAGGGACTGTGCTTCCCTGGACTCGCCTCTCGAGCCCGATCAACCTCTGCCGATGTATGCCATCGAGCAGATCCTGCCGGTTGCCGGTGTCACGGGTGAAGTCCTGTGGCTGGCCAGTTTCGGGGGGGGAGTCCTGCGCGTTGCGCCCGACCCGACGGGGCACCGGATCCGGGTCCTGCAGAGCTATGGCATCGATGATGGCCTCAGTTTCACGCGCTTCCGCGCGCTGATGCTGGATCGCGAAGGGAATGTCTGGCTCGGAACGGACGGGCGGGGTGCCTCCCTCTACCGCCCGAGTCCTTTCACGGTCCTCCTCCAGGGGGAGGATCCGCTCCAGTCCGTGATCTGGGAGGCGACCCAGGACCGGCAGGGGGACCTCTGGTTTGGTACCCAGGGCGGCCTGATCCACGTGCCCTATCCCGATCCCGACCATGTGGGTCCTCCCGATCTCGTACTGGCGGCGAGTGCCGGCCTGCCGGCACTGAGCGTACGGGGCGTTCACGTGGACGATGCCGGCCAGGTCTGGTTCACCATCGATCGAGGGGGCCTGGCCCGCTACGATCCGGCCAGCGGCGAGGTGGACTACCTGGGCGTCGATGACGGGTTGCCGACCCATCGTCTGCTCGGGTTGACGGCGGGGCCTGACGGGAGCTTGTGGTTCGGCATGCTGGGGCACGGCGTGGCCCGCTACCGGATGCCGAAAGCGCCCGGGGCGGATCTCGCGCAGGGGAAGCTGGATCTCTTCCGCCTGCGGGAGGGCAAGACCGACACTTCCGTCTACGACGTCTTCGTCGACCGGGAGAATCGGATCTGGTTGACGACTTCGGATATGGGGCTCGCCCGCTACCTGCCTGCAACCGGCGGCCGCATGGGACGCTTCGTCTTCTACGGCCGGGAGCGCGGGCTCGGGCACCTGTCCCTCAACTCCATCGACGAGGATTCGCGGGGGCGGTTGTGGATCGGAACGGACGACGGGGGCGTCTACTACTTCAGCGGCGGCCGCTTCGTCAACGTCTCCGAGGGGAGTCGTGTCAGCCGGGAGAATGTCTACCTCGTGGCCTGTACGGACGACGACCGCGTGCTGGTGGGCACCAACAACGGTCTGTACAAGTGGGACGGCGTGCCCGGGGCCTTCACTCATTTCGGAAAGGACGAGGGGTTCGCGGGCCTGGAGACCAACGTCCACGCCGTCTACAAGGATGATCGGGGCTATATCTGGCTGGGTACGATCGACGGCGCCGTGCGCTACAACCGCCGTGCCGACCGGCGCAACATGGTTCCGCCCAAGGTGCATATCACGGGAGTCCAGATCTTCCTCGAGCCGATCGACTTCACCGATGGCCTCGAGCTGCGGTACAACCAGAACCACCTGACTTTCGACTTCATCGGCATCTCCACCACGGCGCCGACCAAGGTGCGCTATCGATACAAGCTCGAGGGCTTCGACAAGGATTGGATGGCTCCGACCTCCCGCACCAGCGCCACCTACTCCAACCTGCCCTACGGTGAATACACCTTCCTGGTCCAGGCGACCAACGCGGATGGGGTGACTTCCCCCGTGCCCGCCCGGATCGGCTTCCGTATCAGGACGCCTTACTGGCGAACCTGGTGGTTTTACACGATGGCCGCGTTCCTGGTGGGCGCGATGGTGTACGGCGCCTTCCGCTACCAGATCCGCAGTATCGAGCGCCAGAACCGGGATCTGGAAGAGAAGGTGCGGGAGCGGACCCGCGATCTCGAAGCCCACCAGCGGGAACTCAACCGGGCCAACCAGGCGCTGCAGGAGGCCCTGGCCGCCGCCCGGCAGGCGGCGGAGGCGAAGTCCGCCTTCCTGGCTACCATGAGCCACGAGATCCGCACGCCGATGAATGGTGTACTGGGTATGACAGAGCTGCTGCTGAGGACCGAACTCAGCAGCGAGCAGGCCGAGTATGCCGAGATCATCCACAGCTCCGGCAAGGCACTGCTGGCGATCATCAACGATGTGCTCGACCTGTCGAAGATCGAGGCCGGCCGGATCGGCCTCGAAGAGATCGAGTTCGACCTGTCCGAGATGGTCGCCTCCGTGGCGGCGTTGATGGCGGCTCGTGCCGCGAAAAAGGGCCTGGAGCTGGGTTACCTGGTGACCAGCGATGTGCCCGAATCGGTCGTTGGAGATCCCCACCGCGTGCGCCAGGTGCTGACCAACCTGGTGGGCAACGCGATCAAGTTCACCGAGCGGGGACAGGTGACGATTCGTGTCTCGGCCGGCGACGCCGGGCAGCCCGGGCGGATCCGGGTTCGATTCGAAGTCGAGGATTCGGGAATCGGTATCGAGAGCGCGGCCCGGGAAAAGATCTTCGAACCCTTTTCCCAGGAGGACAGTTCCTTCGCCCGTCGCTATGGAGGGACGGGCCTGGGACTGACCATCTGTCGCCATCTCGTCGAGCAGATGGGAGGCGCCATCGGTGTCGCCAGCCGTCAGGGTGAGGGAAGCTGCTTCTGGTTCCACGTGGAACTCGGCGGCAACCTGGCCGTCGGCCGTGAGCCGCCGCTCAAAAGCCGGCGGATCCTCCTGGTCGGGAAGAACGCCAGCCTGCGCGCGCTGCTGCGGGAACAGCTCGAACTCTTCGGAGCGCAGGTGATCGAGGCCGCCGGCGCCGAGGAGATCAGCGCTTTCCAGGGGAGTTGCGACTGGTTGCTGGTCGACGTGGGCGAGACGCAGAACGATCTGCTGCATTTCTCGGCTGCCGTGCACGCCCATCCATCCCTGCGGGAGGTTCGGGTTCTCTTCCTGCTTCCCCTGGGTGCGGATCCAGCGCGCATGGTCTGCGAGCGGGCGGGAACCTGCGAACGGATCTCCAAGCCGGTCCACCCGGCACGCCTGCTGCGCAAGCTGCTGACCGGCATCAAGCCGCACGAAGAGAGGAGAGTGCCGGCACCGAAGACCCCGGTGGCCCGTCCGGCGGACTGGCAGGCCGCCAAGGTGCTGGTGGTCGATGACAACAAGATCAACCTCCGCGTCGCCGAGAAGCTGCTCACCCGCCTCGGTTGCCGGGTGGTGTGCGCCTCGGGGGGAGAGGAATCGCTGGAGATCATCAGGCGGGAAGACTTCGCGCTGGTCTTCATGGACTGCCAGATGCCCGGCATGGACGGTTTCGCAGCCACCGAGAAGATCCGGCAACTTCCCGGGGAGAGGGGGCGGATTCCGGTGATCGCCCTGACCGCCAACGCCATGGAGGGTGACCGGGAGAAGTGCCTGGCGGCGGGTATGGACGACTATCTGGCCAAACCGATCAACCAGGGCCAGGTCGAAGCCGTGCTCTCTCGCTGGCTGGTTCCAGCCTGAAGTCGAGCCCGTCGGCCGGCGACGGCTTGACATGAACAAGTCCGGGCATTAACAGTCACCTCCTATGGCCACTTGCAGCCCGACACAAGCCGGGGCGCCCCTCGTCTACGAGGGCGTCTCCAAGTCTTATCGCACGCACTTCTGGCAGCGCCCTCTGCTCTCCCTCGACGGGCTCGACCTGGCGGTACGGCCAGGGGAGATCCTCGGTCTGCTCGGTCCCAACGGGGCGGGGAAGACGACGACCATCAAGCTGGCGCTGGGGCTGATCTTCCCGGATCGGGGCGAGGTGCGGCTGATGGGTCGCAGGGCCAGCGAGCCCGCCGCGCGGAAGGAAGTCGGCTTCCTTCCCGAGAGTCCCTACTTTCCCGACGACCTGACCGGGCGGGAGCTGGTGGAATTCGCCGGTCGCCTGCACGGTATCGAGAGGACGGATCGGCGTCGTCGCGCAGGCGAGTGGCTCGAGCGGGTAGGCCTGGCGGCGGCGATGGACCGACCTCTGCGCAAGTATTCCAAGGGCATGGTGCAGCGTGCCGGGATGGCCCGGGCGCTGATCGGCAACCCCCGCTTCGTGATTCTCGATGAGCCGATGAGCGGGTTGGACCCCATCGGCCGCAGGGAGTTCCGGGATCTGATCCTCGGCCTGCGGGAAGAGGGCGTGACGGTGCTCTTCGCATCCCACGTGCTCGCCGACGCCGAGATGCTCTGTGATCGTGTGGCGATTCTCAAGGGCGGGAAACTGCTCGCCGTGCGGGATCTCGGCCGCCTCGAGCGCGAGCGTCGCGTGTTGCGCTGGGAAGTGGAGGTGCTCGGCGGCGGCGCACTCGCCGGGGGTGAGCTGATCGCCCAACGGGGCGACGAGCGCCTCTGGCGCCTGCCGGCGGAGGCCCGGGCCCCCGAGATCGTCGCCGCCGTCCAGGCCGGTGGTGGAACGCTGCTGTCATTGACTCCCCAGCGGGAGACTCTCGAAGATCTCTTCTTGCGCACCCTGCAGGGCGCGGAAGCGGGGGATGCATCGTGAGCAGGATTCTGGCCATCGCCCACTCGACCCTGGCCGAAGCCATCCGGCACCGCGTGCTCTACCTGCTGCTGGTCTTTGCCGCGGCCCTGATGCTTTTCTCCCGAGTGCTGTCGATGATGACCGTGGGGGACGACGCGAAGATCATCAAAGATCTGGGTCTGTCGGCGATCAGCGTGCTGGGCCTGCTGGTCGCCCTCTTCGTGGGCGTGGGTATCCTCTTCCGGGAGATGGAACGACGTACCGTACAGGTCACGCTCTCGGCGCCCGTGGCCCGCTGGGAGTACATCTTCGGCAAGTATCTCGGCCTGGCGGCGACGATCTCCATCAACACCGCGGCCCTCGGATGGCTGCTGGTGGGCATGACCTTGTGGCGTGGGGCCTACACTCACTCGCTGCTGGCGGCGATCTTCATGCTCTGGGTCGAGTTGATGTTCATCACCGCGGCGGCGGTGTTCTTCTCGTCCTTTTCGACGCCGATCTTCTCGGCCCTGTTCACCTCGGCGATCTACGTCGTCGGCCATCTGTGCTGGGCGCTGACCCTGCTCGAGCAGAAACTGCCGGCGGGCACCTGGGCCCGCAAGCTGGTGCACGGGCTCTACCTGGTGCTGCCGGACCTGGAATTCGGCGACATCCGGGCATTTGTCGTCCATGGTGTGCCGGTGGGTTTCGATCGCATCGCGTGGGCCACGATCTACGAACTGGCCTGGGCCGGCATGCTCCTGCTGGTCGCCGCGCTGGCCTTCCGCCGACGGGACCTGGTCTGATGCGGCGTTGGTTGCCGTGGCTGGTGCTGGCGGCGATGCTGGCGGCGGGCATGGCGCAGGGACGCGCGTGGCTCGAAGGCCACCGGCAGGCCTCCCCCCAGGCCTCGCTGCTCTACCTGCCCCAGGGGCCCTATCTGCGCGCGCTGTCCCTGGGGCACGAGGAGACCCTGGCCGACCTGCTCTACATCTGGTCGATCCAGTACTACTCGAACTACGACGACGACTCCCGCTTCGAGTATCTGCGGGAGATCTTTGCGGGAGCCATCACCGAACTCGATCCTCGCTACGTCGAGGTCTACCTGGTGGGAGCGATGATCATGTCCCTCGAGGCCCGCAACACGGATATGGCTCTCGAGCTGCTCGACCTGGGACTCGAGCGGATGCCGGACAATTGGGAGCTCGCCTACTGGGCCGGCTGGGAGGCCTACAACGACCGGCGTTACCTCCGGGCCCGGGACTACTGGAGAAGAGCGTCCGGCGCTCCGGGGGCTCCCCCGCAGCTGACCCGCCTCGCTGCGAGAATGCTCGAGAAGGCGGGCAGCCTGGAAGACGCGCTGGCCGAGTATCAGCGCATCCTGGAGGATCCCCCCGACGAGAAGACGGCCCAGGTGGTCGCCATGTGGCTCGAACAGACCCGGACTCGGATCGCGGTGCGGGATACGCGTCGGGCGCTGACTGCCTTCCGGCAACGCCATGGGCGTTGCCCGCGGAGACTCGAGGAGTTGTTGCACAGCGGTCTGCTGTCCGCGCTGCCGCGCGCAGCGTCGGGCCGGCCCTTGAGCTTCGATCCCGATGCCTGCACCGTGGACTCTCCGAAAGGCGGCGTCGTGGAGGGGGGGGGGCGGTGAGCCCGGCCCGACTGCTGCAAGTGGAAGTCCTGGTGGCGCTGGCGGTGGTCGGCGCGGTGGTGGGTTCGTTCCTCAACGTTTGCATCTATCGGCTGCCCCTGGGCCGGAGCGTGGTGACGCCGCCGTCGGCCTGCCCCCGCTGCCGGCGGCGCCTGCGCCCCTGGCACAACGTGCCCATCCTCTCCTGGCTGCTGCTCGGGGGGCGCTGCGCCTACTGCAAAGAGCCGATCTCTCCCCGCTATCCGCTGGTCGAGGCCCTCAACGCGGGGTTGTGGCTGGCCGCCGGCCTGCACTTCGGCTGCGGGGCCCGCAGCTTCGTCCTGCTGCCGCTGCTCTCGGCGCTGGTGGTGCTTTTCTTCACGGACTACGACCACCAGCTTCTTCCCGACAAGGTGACCCTGCCGACGGCCGCCATCGGCATCGCTCTCGCGCCGTGGAACACTCTGCTCGACCTGGCTCCCGGTTTTCTCGGGCAGGGGTCCATGGTCTCGCGGCTCGCTTCCGGGGCGGCAGGAGCGGTCCTGGGTTACGGCCTGTTCTTCACCCTGGCCATGGTTTGGCAGATGCTCTTCGCCCGTGACGCCATGGGAGGAGGCGACCTGAAGATGATGCTCGGGGTGGGGGCCTTCCTGGGAATCGGCGGTGTGGTGGTGACGGTCTTCCTGGCATCCATCGTGGGCACGCTGCTCAGCCTGCCCTATCTCCTGTCGGGGCGCTGGGGCATGACCCGCCAGCTTCCCTTCGGCTGTTTCCTGGCCCCCGCCGCCGCGATCACCGCATTCTGGGGCAACCCGCTGATCCGCTGGTATTTGGGCCTGCTGATGCTTTCCTAGCGGCCTGCGCCGAAAGCCTCTTCCGCGCGGATCAGTCGTCCCCTTCGCGTTCCATGGCGGCGATGACGGCCTCCGTGTACTCCTCGGTGCTCGCGTTGCCTCCCAGGTCGCGGGTGACGATGGCACCCTCGCGGATCACCCGGCAGACGGCTTTCTCCACCCGGCGGGCCGCCGGGTGTTCACCGAGGTGATCGAGCATCAGCGCGCCCGAGAGGATCAGGGCCGTGGGGTTGGCGATGCCCCGGCCGGCGATATCGGGCGCCGAGCCGTGGACGGCTTCGAAGACGGCGTACTTGTCGCCGATGTTGGCGCTCGGGGCGAGGCCCAGCCCGCCGATCAGGCCGGAGGTCAGGTCGGAGATGATGTCGCCGAAGAGATTCTCCATGACCAGCACATCGAACAGGGAGGGGTCGAGCACCAGGCGCATCGCCGTGGCGTCGACGATGCTCTCTTCGTACTCGATGCCGGGGAACTCCCGGGCGATGCGGCGGGCGACCTCGAGGAAGAGCCCATCGCTGAGTTTGAGGATGTTCGCCTTGTGCACCGCCGTGACCTTGCGCCGTCCATGGCGGCGGGCGGTCTCGAAGGCGTAGCGCACGATGCGTTCACTGGCGGCCTCGGTGATGATCCGCTGACTTTCGACGACTCCCGGCACGACGATGTGCTCGAGGCCGCTGTACAGGCCTTCCGAGTTCTCCCGGACCACCATCAGGTTGACTCCCGCGTAGCGGGTGGGGACCCCCTCGAGGCTGCGCGCCGGCCGGAAGTTGGCGAAGAGATCGAGGGTCTTGCGCAGTTCCACGTTCACCGAGCGGAAGCCCGCGCCGATCGGGGTGCCGATCGGTCCTTTCAGGGCGACCCGGTTGCGCATCACCGAGTCGATGGTCTCCTGGGGCAGGGGCGTGCCGTAGCGGCTGATGTGTTCGCCTCCGGCGTCGGCGGTCTCCCACTCGAAGGCGACGCCGCTGGCGTCGAGAACCCGCCGGGCGGCATGGGTCACTTCCCGGCCGATGCCGTCCCCGGGGATCAGCGTCGCGGTGTAGGTCATGGCGGTCTCCTCCCTGTCTCGATGAGCCGCACATCATAGCCACTGCCCCCGCCCCATGCATCGGCCTTGGCGAGAGGCTTTTCTCCAGGTGGCGGCCGGTTCCCGGGATTCGTCTCTCCGGGGGTGGCCTTTCGCATCACCGCGGCTGCGGTCCCCGTCCTTCCCCTTCTGCGCGGAGGCTCCCGTGTCGGATGCCGCAACTTGGTCTAGCATCCCCACCATGAGTCGGATCCGGCAAGTCGGCCAGTGGTGCTTCCTGGGCGCCGCTGCCTGGGTGCTTTCAGCCCCGGCGGCCCGGGGTGGCGGAGCGGACGCGTCAGCGGCGGCACTCACCATCGACGTGCGTTTCGACAGGGCCTCGGGCCGCATCGAAGGGGCGTTGCACCTGCCGATGCGTCGGATCGGTCAGCCGCCCGACTTCCGGTTGGCCGCGACCCTCGAGCCCCGGGAGGCCACCTGGCGGTCAACGGCCGGCAGGAGCCTGCCGCTGACCTGGCGCGCGCCCGGTCCGGCCGGATCCGGCCCCCCGGTGCGCCGCTGGACCCTGGTGGCGCCCTCCACGGCTCCGGACGGCGCAGGAGAAGTCGTGGTGACCTGGGGGGGGACCCTGCCGCCGGGGGGCGGCGGCGTCGGCATCGGTGCCGGGGGTGCCTGGCTGCCCGGGACGGCGGCGTGGTATCCGCGTTTCGAGGGGCCGCCGCGCCCCTACCGGCTGCGCCTGGAAGGTGTGGGTGCCGCCCGGGTCCTCGCTTCGGGGGCTCCCTTGCCCGGGGAGGAGCCGGGGGGCGGGCTCGTGCTGGAGTCGAAGAAGCCGGTGGACGGCATCGACCTGCTGGTGGCCGAGCGGCGGGTCTACCGGGCGCCCGGCCAGGGGACCGCCGTGGAGGTCTGGACGTCCGACGCCGTCGATCCCGTCGCGGCTCGCCGGCTCGCCGCGCGGTTGCGGGACCTGGCGGCGGAACTGGCGAGCCTGTTGGGCGCGCCGCCCTGGTCCCGGGTAGTCGTGACGACGGGGCCCCCGGATGCAGGCCGGGCGATCGCCGGCGGGCTCCTCGTCCCGGATGCCGAGTTCGACCGGGCCCTGGCCGAGCCGCGACTCGACTGGTGGCGCCGGCAGTGGCTCCGGCAGTGGTTCGGAGCGGGAATCCATCCCCGGGCCGGAGACGAGGGCGTGATCGAGGGGCTGGCGCGCTGGGCGGAGAGTCTCTTCCTCCCGCCTGAGCGCGCTCTGGCCGATCGTCGCCGGCTCCTGCGCCTGGCGGGGGAGTCCTGGCGCCCCCCGGATGCCGCGCTGGCTCCCGCCATGAAAATGCACATGCTCGAGATTCTGGTGGGCCGGCAGCGGGTGCTCGGGGCCCTGCGGGAGTTGCTCTCCCGCCACAGGGGCCGGCGTGTGGGGCGGGAGGCTTTCGCGGCCTTGCTGCGCCAGGCGGCCGGGGCGTCCCGCCGCCCGTGGATCGAGGCCTGGGAGGCGATGGAGCGACCGCCGCGGTTGCGGGTCGGACCGGTTCGCCAACGGCGGCAGGGCAAGCGCCACAGCCTGGATGTGACGGTGGCCGCCGACCCGCCCTGCCATCTGCCGATCCCGGTCACGGTCCGGGGCGACGCGGGGCAGCAGATCAGCGGCCTGGGCAGGCTCGCGGGCGCGTCGGTCACCGTGCCCCTGCGGACGGAGTTTCCCCCGGTCGAGGTGGAGGTGGATCCCCGCTGGGACCTGTTGCGGGCTGTGGAGCCGGACGACCGGCCCCCGGTGCTGGGACGGGCCCTGGGGGGGGTCGAGCTGGTCGTCATCGGCGCGGGCAGGGGGCGGCGGACCGAGGGGCGGGCGCGCCTGCTGGCGGGCACTTTCTTTCCGGCGGCGACGATTCTCGCGGAGGGGGAGGTCCAACCTCGCCACTGGGAGGCGGCCGCCCGCGTCGCCGTGCTCGGACGGGCCACCGAGCGTTTCTGGAACAGGGTCGCCGGGCAGCCGGCGCCGCAGCGCACGCTGCTGACCGCGCCGCGGCGGCTGGGGGTGGACGGACGATCGAGCGCTGCGGCAGGGGCCTTCGTGGCGGCCGCCCTGGCCCACGGGGAGCCGGGGGAAGGGCTGGCGCTGGTGGTCGACGCCCTCGAACCCATGCAACTCGACCGGGCCCTCGAGGCGGTTCGCCGCCGACCCGACGCGGGCTGGGTCTTCTCTCCCGATGGCCGGATCCTGCTGGAGGGGGAGCATCCATGGCCATCCGACGCCCTGCGGGTTTCGCTGACACAGTCGCCGGCCGATCCGCGGGGCGAAGCAGGAGCTACCCGATGACCCCCTTTGAGAATGCCGAAACCATGCGCAGCCTGGCCCGGGCCGGGCGCCGGGCCGTGCGCGAGGTCTGGGCTCGGCGCCACGAGAAGGAACACATGAGTCCCGGTGAGCGGGAAGTGGCCGAGCAACTCGAGCGTCACGAGGAGTTCCGCGAATACTGGGAGGGGCGCGAGCCCGACGAGCATCTCAACCCCTTCCTCCACGTGCAGCTGCACCAGGTTCTCGAGACCCAGGCCCGGCAGGGCGATCCGCCGGAGGTCGCCCGGGCTCTCGAGCGGCTCGTCGCCCAGGGACGCGATCGCCACGAAGCGGAGCACGAGGTGCTGCGGGTGTTGCTGCTGGCGATTCAGAACGTGGCCCAGGCTGCCGGCCCCTTCGACCGGGAAGGTTACGTCCGGAATCTCGAGCGGCTCGGGCGCCGGTCCTGATCCCGGCTGCACGGTTGCTCCCGGCGCCCCGGTGGGAGGCTTGAGCGTGATGGGGCGTGGCGGACAGCTTCCCGGGTTCGGCTACCGCGGAGGGGTCAGGAGTGTCACTTCCCGGGCTCCGGCGAGACGTGCGCTGACCACGGCGCGGAGCACGTCGCCCCAGCACACCCGGTCATCGACCCGCAGGCGGCAGCGCCCCCGCCCGTCGACGGCCGGAGGCCGCACCAGGGGAAGAGCGTCGTGCCACAGGGGGTCGAAGGGCTTCTCCCTGCGGTAGGGATGGATCCTGCCGGGCCGTAAACGCCGGATTTTTTCGGCGCCCGAGGGGGCGGAGGCGGAAGCCAGCGGCCGGCGGAAGGGCAGCGGTAGTCGGGGCGGGGGGGCGTTCGCACTTCCGGCGGCCGCTTGTCGTGCCAGGCGCAGGACCAGCGGTGGTCCCCCGGGCAGGGAGAGGGGGCGGCCCAGGGGCGCGGGCCGGAAGGCCAGGGTCAGCGGCCCCTCACCGATCTCCCCGAACGCCTCGAGGACCCGGGGCCAGCCCAGGCCCCGGTCGCCCTTGAAGATCCGCGCTTCGGGACAGGGAAGAACGTTGCCGGGCCAGCGGATGGCGGTGCCGTCTCCCGTCAGCCGGTATTCGAAACCGCCTCGTTCTCCGCCGGAAGGCAGCGCGTCGCCGCGGAGGACCACGGCCAGGCCGGAGTCGGAGATCACGGGCAGCGGCGGCAAGGCCGTGGTCGTTGGCGGCAGCCAGGCCGCGGGCAGGCGCCGCAGCCCGGGCGTGTCGGCCGTCGTTCTGATGAAGATGGCGTAGAGCCTCGCCGCGGCTTCGATGGGCTCGGCGGAGGCGGCCGTCGGGCAGGTCGCCTCGGCCCGATCGAGGGAGGCGTTCATCGCCCGGGTCAGTCCCCCGTCGGCCAGGGGTTGGACCAGCGTGCGGGCGACCGCCGTCAGTCCTGCCGCGGCGGCCAGGAGCAGGAGCATGTTGCGCAGCCGGCAGCCCGGACGCGCAAGGCCGGCCAGCAGTGAGAGGTGGACCCCGAAACAGGCTGCCAGCGAAGTCAGCAGCAGGGATTCGCCGTAGACCCAGGAGGCGGCCGGGGATGTGTCGCCCCCGGCCAGCCGGGCCGGTTCGAACCACGTGGCCCCGGCGCCCGACAGGGAGAGGGCCTCGGCGTAGAGGCGGGCGCCGACGATCAGGGCACCGACGGGGACCAGCGGAGCATGGGCCAGCAGGCGGCGTCGCCGCAGACGGTGGCGGGCGGCGACGAAGACCGAACGCGGGCCTTCGCCGAGGGGGGAGACGGCCCACAGGCTCAGCCAGAAAGCCAGGTCGAGCGCGAACAGGGAAAGGACCAGCAGGCGGGGGATCTGCAGCGGAAAACCCCCGTAGAAAACGCTGGCCGGGTAGATCCCGGTGGCGACGATCTGCTGCCAGTTCCACCGCTGCAGCAGCGCGTAGCCCGTGACGAGGGGGAGGAAGGTCAGGGCCAGGGTCAAGGCTCCGACCCCCACGGCCCGTCGCCTCGCCCCGGGGCCCGCGACACGCCCCGGTGACGTCAGCCATCCGCCGCGGGGGGAAGCGGGCTGGGGAAGGGCGGATCGGGAGACGCTCGGTCGGGACTCGGGAGTAGTCAATCGCACTTGCTCCACCGGGAAGCGGAGTCTATCGTGCATGGCGAAACCATGCCCAAAGTCACGATCTACACGCGCAGCTGGTGCCCCTACTGTCATCGCGCCCTGGCCTTGCTCGAGTCCAAGGGGGTGGAGGCCGAGGTGATCGACGTGGAGCGCACGGAAGGCGCCCTGGCCGAGATGCTCGAGCGTTCCGCGGGAGCCGCGACGGTGCCCCAGATCTTCATCGGCGAGCGCCACGTGGGGGGCTGTGACGACCTGGTGGCTCTCGACAGGAACGGTCGCCTCGATCCCCTGCTCGAAGACGGCGAGTCGGGCCCCGGGGGCTGACGCCCGGAACAGGGGGCGGGGCGTGCTCCAGGTCGGCCGGCACCCCGTCGAACGGGCCCCTCGCGCGAAAGGGGCTTTTTCAGAGGGCGGCTAGCCGACCCCCAGGGTGTCGAGCAGCAGCTCGCTGGCGTTGAAGGCCACGTGCATGAAGATCGCCGGCCAGAGGCTGCGGTGGCGCTGGGCCAGCGCCGCGCTGCACAAGCCGATGAAGAAGAGGATCGGCGTCGACCATTTCATCCAGTGCACCAGCGTGAACAGCGCCGCGGTCAGACCCGAGGCGAGGGCGAATCCGAGGGGATTGCGCAGGCCTCCGAAAAGAAAGCCGCGGAAGAAGATCTCCTCGGCCAGGGGCGCGCAGAGCAGGGCGACCGGGAGCAGCACGAACCATGGGGCCTCGAGAAATTCGAGCTGGAGCCGCTGCTCTTCGATCATTTCGGCGAAGGCGGCGGGAGCCCAGCGGGCCAGGGCCGAACCATAGGCGATGGTGAGCAGGCTCAGCCCGCAGCCGACCGGGATGGCTTCGGCGGCGTGGCGCCTGCGCAGGGGGCCGAGACCCAGCGTCTGCAGGGTCGCGCCGGTGAAGCGGACGAAGAGGAGCGGGACGGCCACCAGGGTGAGCTGGAAGCCCAGCACCTGGGCGTAGCGCCAGGGCAGGCTGGGGAGCGCTTCGGGATCGACGCCGGCGAGGGTTCGGGCGGCTTCCAGGGTGACGGCCACCGTGATGGCCAGGCAGAAGGTGGCTCCCAGGCCCAGCAGCGTGCCGGCCATGCCCCACGGCGGATCGAAGGGCCTGGCGGGAAGATCCGGGAGGCGGGGAGAGCCGGTCAAGGGCGGGGCTGGCCCACCAGGGCCGCGACCGCATCCGGGTCCACCGGCACCTGGCGGGTGAGGTTCCGGCATCCATCGTCGGTGATCAGCACGTCGTCTTCGATGCGCACCGCCAGGCCCCGGAATTCTTCCGGGGCCTGCGGATCCGCCGGTTGAATGTAGAGTCCCGGTTCGATGGTGAAGACCATGCCCGGGGTCAGAGGCCGGCAGGCACCGTCTTTCCTGTAACGGCCCACGTCATGGACGTCCATGCCGAGCCAGTGGGACGTGCGGTGCATGTAGTAGCGTTTGTAGCTTTCCTTTTCGAGCACCTCGTCGAGGCTTCCGCTCAGCAGGCCGAGATCCAGCAGCCCCTCGCTCAGCCGCCTGAGGGAGGCCTCGTGGATACCGTCGATGGTCTCTCCGGGGCGAGCCATGGCGATGCCCCGTTCGAGCGTGTCGAGGACGATCTCGTAGAGCTGCCGCTGGGCGGTGGTGAAATGCCCGGAGGCGGGATAGGTTCGCGTGATGTCACCGGTGTAGCCGCCGAATTCGGCGCCCGCGTCGACCAGGACGAGGTCGGCTTCGGCCACCTGTCGGTTGTTCTCGATGTAGTGCAGGATGCAGCCGCTGTCACCGGCGCCCACGATGCTCGGGTAGCCGGCTCCGCTGGCTCCTTCGCGAACGAAGGCGTGCTCGATCGCCGCCTGGATCTCGAACTCCATGCAGCCCGGCCGGCAGGCGGCCATGCCCGCCAGGTGCCCGGTGGCGGAGATCCGGCAGGCCTGGGCCAGGACTTCGATCTCGGCCGGTTCCTTGATCAGCCGCATCTCGTCGAGCAGAGCGCCCGGCCGGACCAGGGTGTCGGCGGCGATCCTGCCGAAGCGCTCCTTGCCGCGCAGGGCCTCGAGGCTGCGCCGCACGACCCGGTCGAGGGAGCGCTGGGCCCAGGGCTGGTAGTACAGGGTGGTGGCGCCGTCGAGCAGGTCGGGGAGCTTTTCGGCCAAAGCCCCCACCTCGAATGCGGCGTCGGCGCCGAATTCCCGGACGGCGCCATCGGGCCCGTAGCGGCGCCCGGTCCAGATTTCGGCTTCCTCGTTACGAGGCCTGACGAAGAGCGTGTAGGGCGAGGGCGCCCCGGGGCGCAGGACGGCCACGGCTTCTTCCTCGGGAAAGCCCGTGAGGAAGAAGAAGTTGCTGTCGGGGCGGAAACGGTAGTGGGTGTCGTTGGAGTAGGTGGGAGCCTTGCCCGCGGCGAGAATCATCACGCCGTCGCCGATGGCGTCCATCACGTGCCGGCGACGGCGGGCGTATGCCTCGGGACCGACGCCCGGGGGCGGGACCTTCAGGGCCATGGAACCTCCTGCGCAAGCCGAATCGGAAGCAGCGATTGTAACTCCGGCCGGGGCCCCCTGCTCACGCATGCCCGGTTCTGCGGGAAATCCCGTCGGGAAGCTCGTTGACATCGTCTTCCCGGACCGGGAAATGTTCGGCGAGGGCCGCGCCGGCGAGCTCGATGCCCTCCACCAGGCCGTCGGCGAAGCGGCCTTCCGCAAAGCGCCGCCGAATCCGCTCGACGCAGCTGTCCCAGAAGCCTTCCTCCACCCGGTCGTCGATGCCCTCGTCTCCGAGTATCGCGAACCGGCGGGAAGCGACGGCGACGAAGATCAGCACCCCGTTGCGTTCGGCGGTGCGGGTCATGCCGATCTCCTCGAAGGTGCGTCGGGCCTGCTCGAGCAGGTCGCCGGTGACACGGTCTTCGAGGTGCACGCGGATCTCGCCCGAAGTCCGGGACTCGAAGCTCGCGATGGCTTCGAGCACCCGCCTTTCTTCCTCGGGTGTGAGGAAGGTGGCCGGGGTGGAGCGGCCGGCGGTGAGGGCCGAACGGAGCAGCCACAGGCCCAGCAGGCCCAGGGTCAGGCCGGCGCTACCCAGCAACAGGGCGTCGGCCGCCCCTCCCGCGATCCAGCCGTCGGTCGGGGCGAGCCAGGTGGCACGCAGCAGGCGCCAGGCGCTCGAGACGACGAGAAGCAGGGAGAGCGCCAGCAGGAGGCGGCCGAGGAAGGTCCGGCGCCGGGAGTCCGCAAAACCGGTTTTCATGGTCTACCAACCTCCCGAGGCGCCGCCGCCCCCGAAAGAGCCGCCGCCGAAAGACGCTCCCCCGCCGCCGGAGAAGCCGCCGCCCCCACCGCCGAAGCCTCCCCCGCCGCCTCGTCCTCCCCAGAGAAGCAGCCAGAGCCAGAAGGGCAGGTCGCTGCCCCGGGCGCCCAGGCCCCGTCGCCGCCGGGAAAAGCGCGAGAGGAGGGTCGCCAGGGCGATGATCAGCAGGGCGACGAGCTGCACGATCGATGTGCGCCCACTACCACGGCTGCGCGGTCGGCGCGGCGGCGGGATGGTCTCGCCGGCTGCGGCCGCCGCCAGTGCATCGACTGCCTGGAGCAGGCCTCCGCCGTAGTCCTTCTCCCGGAAGGCGGGGGCGATGCGTTCCCGGATGATCCTGCCGGCCAGCAGGTCCGTCACCGCACCCTCGAGGCCGTAGCCCACCTCGATTCTCACCTTCCGGTCGTCGAGAAAGATGGCGATCAGCAGGCCGTCGTCCCTTCCGCGAAACCCCGGCTGCCAGGCTTCGGCGATGGCCAGGGTGGCTTCTTCGAGGGATTCGCCTTCGAGGGAGGGCAGGATGGCCACGCCGATCTGGAGCCCCTTTTCCCGGTGCAGCGTCATCAGCCGCTCTTCGAGGGCCTGCCGGGCCGAGGACGCCAGCAGGCCCGCCCCGTCGTGGACGAAGCGGGGTGGGGCCTGGGGGATCGTCAAGGCCCAGCCCGGAGCGGCGGCCAGGCCCCACGCGACCAGGGCGAGCGCGAGCCTGCCGGCAGCCGGGGAAAGACGCATCAGAACTCT
This sequence comes from Acidobacteriota bacterium, assembly GCA_030949985.1. NCBI lineage: Bacteria > Pseudomonadati > Acidobacteriota > Acidobacteriota bacterium. The sequence goes on along the minus strand of JAUZRX010000063.1, from coordinate 16,198 downwards.
ACTTTCGGGGCGTTTTCGGCTCCCTGGTCGGCTTCGAAATAGGGCCGGCTCTGGAAGCCGAAGAGGGCGGCGAGCAGCCTGCCGGGGAAACGGCGGACGGCGGTGTTGTAGGCCTTGACGGTGTCGTTGTAGCGCTTGCGGGCCACGGCGATGCGGTTCTCCGTGCCTTCGAGCTGGGTCTGCAGGTCGCGGAAGTTCTCGTTGGCCTTCAACTGCGGGTAGCGCTCGACGGTGACCAGCAGCCGGGAGAGGGCCGAACTCAGCTCGCCCTGGGCCTGCTGGAACTTGGCGAAGGCTCCGGGATCGGAGAGCAACTGGGGTGAGAGGGTGACCTGGCCGGCCCGGGCGCGGGCCTCGGCCACCGCCGTATAGGCCTCCTTTTCGAAGCCGGCGACGCCCTTGACCGTCTGAACCAGGTTGGGAATCAGGTCCATTCGCCGCTGGTAGCTGGTTTCCACCTGGCTCCAGGCTGCGCTGACCTGCTCGTCGAGGGCGACGAAGCGGTTGTAACCGGAGGCTGCAAAGCCGGCCAGGCCCAGGCCCAGGAGCAGGAACAGGGCCAGGACGACCAGGACCACCAAGAGAGTACGTGACATCGGGATCTCCTCGGCCGGGCGCTCCGCCCGGGTGAACGCGTACGTCCAGCTCCGCGTTATCTTACGCCCCCTTACGCCCCGCCTCCGCATCTCTTGCCGGCGCCCCGCGTGCCATCGGCGGGGACGGCGCCGGGGGCGGGAGCAGGGTAGAATCTCGGTTCACGCTCGAGCCCGCCGGCTGCGTGGTGAACGAGACGTGTACTTCATGGAGAGTGGAAGATGAGCGCCGATCCGTTCGCGGGACTCGAGCCTGCGCGAGTATGGAAGCACTTCGCCGCGATGACCCGCATCGCGCGTCCCTCCGGCAAAGAAGAGAAGATGGCGGCCTACGTGGAGGCCTGGGCGGCCGAGCATGGCTTCGAAGTCAAGCGCGATGCCACGGGCAATCTCTGTGTCCACGTGCCGGCTTCTCCCGGCCGCGAGTCCGCCCCCGCCGTCGCCATCCAGGGCCATCTCGACATGGTCTGCGAGCGGGACTCGGACAGCCCCAACGACGCGGAGGTCGGCCGGCTCCAGGTGGAGCGTGACGGCGACTGGATCCGCGCGGTGGGCACCACGCTCGGGGCCGACAACGGCATCGGTGTGGCCGCGGGCATGGCCGCCGCCGAAGATCCGGAAGTGCTTCACGGGCCCCTCGACCTGCTGATGACCATCGATGAAGAGACGGGCATGACCGGGGCGATCGGGCTCGATCCTTCCATCCTGCGGGCCCGGATCATGCTCAACCTGGACTCCGAGGAAGACGGCGTTCTCTTCGCCGGTTGCGCGGGGGGCTGCGACACGAAAATGGCTCTCAGCGGCAGCCGGGAGGATCCGGGCGCGGCGACGGCCTGGCAGATCCGCGTGGCGGGGCTCAAGGGCGGGCACTCCGGCCTGGACATCAACCGCAACCGGCTCAACTCGATCCGCGCCCTGGCCCGCGTGCTCGGCCGCGCCTCCGCCGAGACCACCCTGCGGGTGGTGGCGATCGGCGGCGGGAGCAAGCGCAACGCGATCCCCCGGGAGTCCGAGGCCGTGGTGCTCGTGGATGCCGCGGCGGAGGGCGTCGTCCGGAAGGCGGTGGACGAGGTGGGCGCCGACCTGCGCGAACAGTACCGGGGCCTGGACGATGGTTTGACCGTCGACCTGACACCGGCCTCCGCTGCGCCGGCATTCTCCGCCGACTTCAGCCGGCGCCTGATCGACCTGCTGCTGGCCACGCCCAGCGGTGTGGTGGCCATGAGCCAGGACATCCCGGGCCTGGTGGAGACGTCGACGAATCTCGGCGTCGTGACCACCGACGGCGAGACGGTCCGGACGGTTTCCTGTTCGCGCTCTTCGAACGCTCCGGCGCTCGCCGAGGTGCTGGCCGGCTTGCGGGCCGTCGGCGCCCTGGCCGGTGCCGAGGTCCATGAGCACGGCGGTTACCCGGGCTGGAAGCCGAACCTGGACTCCCCCGTGCTGAAGGTCACCCGCGAGGCCTCCGCCCGGCTCTTCGGCTCTACGCCGGAGGTCACGGCGATTCATGCCGGCCTCGAGTGCGGGCTGATCGGTGAACGGGTTCCGGGGATGGACATGATCTCTTTCGGACCCGAGATCAAAGGTGCGCACGCCCCCGGCGAGCGCGTGCAGATCTCCTCGGTGCAGAAATTCTGGAGGCTGCTCGCTGCAGTCCTCGACGATCTTTCCCGAGCCTGATGGACGGGGCCCTGCCCGCCGGGGGTCCGGCTTGGGTAGAATAGGCTGAATTCCGGAGCACAGGCGAGAGGGCCCTTCGACAGGGGATGCCAGCGATGAAAGTGACGAGAGAGCAGATCCTGGAGACCGCGCGCAAGCACTTCGCGCGCGCCGGTTATCGTCAGACCTCCCTTGCTGCTATCGCCGAGGAACTGGGAGTCGTCAAGGGGGCGCTGTACTACCATGTTCCCGGCGGCAAGAAGGAGATGTTCGATGCCGTCGTCTCCCAGGAAGAGGCCTTCATCATCGAGCAGATGACGGCGGCGGCCCATGGCGAAGCGGATGCCTGCAGGGCTCTTCGGGCCGCGATCCGGGCCAAGATCGCCGTCCTCCGGCGCCGCCGGCAGGAGATGGGCGTTTCCGAGGACGTGCTCGAAGAGATCAAGATGATCGTCTCGTCGGAAGTGCGACCGTTTCACGGCCAGGAGTTGACTCTTTTCGAGCAGGTTCTCGCCAAGGGCGTCGAACAGGGCTGTGTGCGGGTTCTGCCCGACCCCAGGGTCGCCAGCACGGCGATCCAGGCACTGGTGCGACACGTGGAGATGCAGGAGGCCTACCAGCGGGAAGGCAGCCCTCAACTCGAGGCCCTGCTGGATCTGCTGGAGTTCGGCCTGGCCCGCCGGGAAGAGTGAGGCCCCGGGGCCGGGGCTACTTCTTCGAGCGTTTCGGGTCCTGGCCGGTCAAAAGGGCGGGCGCCGCGCCCGAGGTCTTCATGAACACCCGCAGCTTGACCAGGCCCATCTCCGGGGTGTTGATCGCTCCCGGGTTCTTGGTGGGATCGCCCAGGTCCGGATTGAGCAGCAGGGCCTTTTCGAAGGCGTCCATCGCCTCTTCCCAGCGTCCCAGCGCCCTGTAGGCAACGCCCGAGTTGTAGTGGGCCAGGGCCAGGAAGGGCTCGATTTTCAGGGCGCGGGAGAGGGCCTTGAGCCCCTTGCGGTGATTCTCGGCGCGGATCTGGGCCGCGCCCAGGTCGACCCACAGCGCTGCGTTCCGGGGATCGAGTTCCAGGCCGCGCTCGAACGCGGTCGCGGCGTCCGGATAGGCTCCGAATTCGGTCAGGGCCTCGCCGAGGGCCTGCCAGGCGGCGGGCGCGTCCGGGTTGTCCTCGAGGTAGGCCAGTGCTGCGGCCACCGCGGGCACCTGGGCCAGCAACTCGCTCTCGAAGGTCATGGTCTGTTCGGCCCTGGCGCGCCGGGACTTCTTTTTCTTCTTGCCGCTGCGGCTGGCTTCCGCCAGGGGCGCGACGAGCATCACCGCCGTGCATAGGACCAGAACCGTCATCGAGAAGCGGCGCATCGAACCTCCCTCGGGCCACGCCGGGCGATCGGGGCGTCAGGACTCGTCGCGGGCCGGGCGTACCGTGATTCTCACCTTGCCACCGACCTCGTCGACCCGCAACTCCAGGTCGCGCCCCCCGACCCGGCGTCGAGCCTGCTGAAGATTCTTGTCGATGCGCCGGACGAAGTCCCGGTAGGCCAGGCGGGAAACCGCCTGACCCCGGGCCCGCCGGGCATCCCGGAAAGCGCGGTAGAGGTCCCGCATCTGGTCCCCGCTGGTCTTGCCTTCGCGTGTCCGCACCTGGTGGAGCACCCGGGCCCGGGTCGGTTCCTGTTCCGCGCCCCGGCCCCTTCTGCCGCGCTGTCGCGGGCCCTGGCCGGAAGCCTCCCTGCGGCGGACTCGTCGCGCCCAGAGTTCGCAACTCGTGCGGTAGCGGTGGACCAGGGTGTTGAAGCGGAAACGGTCGGCCGTGCGTCGTGGCGGGGTCTTGAGGTAGTGGCGGATGATCGCCTCGATCTCCGCCTGCCGCTGATGGGGCGGCCATGGGACCGACTGGTTGATGAACATCTCCCACTCGATGGCAACGCGCCGGAGCAGTTTTTCGAGCGCCGTCAGGTCGGCGGTCACTTCCGTGGGCGTGAAGAGGGTATCGGCCATCGAGTTCCCCGGCGCGCTCGGGGTGGGCGCCTTACCTCCAAGATGGTGCTCCGGGGACTCGCAGGCCAGCGGTGCCCTTGTGAGGGAAGACGGGGGCCACGACAATGGAGCCGCCGCCCGACCGTTGCGGGCGCCCCGTCTCCAGGAGATCGCTCGAGCATGGACCCACGGCAAAAAGTCCCCGCCATCGATCGGCTGCTGGCCGCCGAGGCCCTGGCGCCCGCGCTCAAGCGCTGGCAGCGCGGCCTGGTGGTCTCGCTGCTCCGCGAACAGGTGCGAGCCTGCCGGGAGCGGATCGCAACGGGCCGGAGCGATTCCGCGTCGTCCGACGCGATCGTGGCGGGGGTCCTCGAACGCCTGGCCGAACTGGAGGTCGACCGGCCGAGAGCCGTGGTCAATGCCACCGGCGTGGTGCTGCACACCAACCTGGGGCGCGCTCCCCTGTCGGCTTCCGCGGTTCGCGCCGTCGCCCGGGTCGCCGCCCACTACTGCGATCTCGAGTACGACCTCGAAAAGGGGCGGAGGGGGCGGCGAGGCAGTCATCCGGCCCGCTGGCTGGAGAGGCTCTTTCCGGGTTTCGATGCGCTGGTGGTCAACAACAACGCCGCCGCGGTGTTGCTGGCTCTCAACACCCTGGCCCTGGGACGGGAAGTGCCCATTTCCCGGGGTGAGCTGATCGAAATCGGCGGATCGTTCCGCATCCCCGAAATCCTCGAGCGGTCGGGGGCGACGTTGGTGGAGGTTGGTACCACCAACCGCACTCACCCGGAGGACTACCGCCGGGTGCTGGGCCCGCAGACCGCGATGATTCTCAAGGTCTGGCCGAGCAACTACGAGGTCGTCGGCTTCACCCGGGAGGTCCATGTTCCCGAGCTGGTGGCGCTGGCCGGGGAAGCCGGTGTGCCGGTGGTGGCGGACCAGGGTTGCGGCCGCCTCCTGGAGCGCTGCGCGGCTCCCGCGGGCGACCCCTCGGTGGAGCGACTCCTCGAGCAGGGCGTGGACCTGGTCTGCTTTTCCGGCGACAAGATGCTCGGGGGGCCCCAGGCGGGGATTCTGGTCGGTCGTCGCGAGATCGTGGCGGCCTGCGCCCGCAATCCGCTGGCCCGGGCCCTGCGGCCCGACAAGATGACCCTTGCGGCGTTGACCGCCACCCTCCGGGAGTGGATGTCCGGCCTGCCCGAGACGGCGATTCCCACGGCCCGCATGCTCAGTGTCGACGCCGGGGCCCTCCGCCGCCGGGCGGACGCCCTGGCCCGTCGCCTGCGACGGCGGCTGCCGGCGGCGGAGATCCAGGTGGTCCGGGGCACTTCGTGCGTCGGTGGCGGTTCGGCGCCAGGAGCCGGCCTGCCCACCTGGCTGGTCGGGGTGGGCGTCGGGGGTGTGAGCGAGACGCGACTGCTCGCCGGCCTGCGGCGGCACGATCCGCCGGTGGTGGCCCGGATCGAGGATGGCCGGGTGGTGATCGATCCCCGGACCCTCCTCGACGGGGAAGCGGGGATCGTGGTCGATGCTCTCGTCGCCGCTACGAAGAGTGGCGGATGTGCATGACATCGCCGTCCTGGACCTGGTAGTCCTTGCCTTCCAGCCGCAGCACCCCCCGCTCCCGGGCCGCCGCCAGAGAGCCGGCTTCGAGCAACTCCTCCCAGTTGAGCGTCTCAGCGCGGATGAAGCCCTTCTCGAGGTCGGTGTGGATCGCCCCGGCCGCCGACCGGGCCAGGGTGCCCTGGCGGATGGTCCAGGCTCGGCATTCGTCCTCGCCCACGGTGAAGAAGGAGATCAGGCCGAGCAGCCGGTAACTGGCGCGGATCAGCCGGTCGAGGGCCGGCTCGGTGATGCCGAGATCCTCCCGGAAGGCGCGGGCGTCCTCTTCGTCGAGGGCGGCGATTTCCTCCTCGATGCGGGCCGACAGGGCGACGAAGTCACATCCTGGACGGCCGGCGAGGCGCTCGAGGCCGAAGGCCTCCGGACCGGCACCCAGCTCGCTGGTGCGGTCCTCGGGGAGGTTGACCGCCACCAGCAGCGGGCGGGCGCTGAGAAAGGCGTAACCTCGCAGGGTCTTGAGTTCTTCGGGGCTGAAGGCGGTTTCCCGCAGGGGGCGCTCCTCTTCCAGGATCGCCAGCACCCGGCTCAGCAGCTCTTTTTCCCTCCGGTCCTCCTCGCGGTTGGCCTTGGCGATGATGCCTTCCAGGCGCTCGAGACGGCGCTGGGCCACGTCCATGTCGGCGAGCAGGAACTCGGTCTCGAGGGAGTCGAGATCGCGGGAGGGGTCGATACTCCCTTCCGGATGAGGGTCTGCCGGATCGTCCCAGGCCCGGAGGACGACCAGCAGGGCCTCGGACTTTCTCAACTCTCCCAGGATCGGGTTGTCGGCCCGGCCGGAGCCCTTTTCCATGGGCGCCAGGTCGACGTAGGTCACCGTGGCCGGAGTGGTCTTGCGGGGCTTGAAGAGAGCCGCGAGGCGATCGAGGCGCGGGTCGGGGACCCGGGTCACTCCGCGCCGGGTCTCCGGGCGGGCGCCGGGGGGGACCTCCTGGCCGGTGAGAATCTTCCAGAGCGTCGTCTTGCCGCTGCGCGGCAGGCCACACAAACCGATATCCATGTTCTTCCCGTCTCCGATGGCCGGCGCGGCGCGGCCACTACCTGCCGCGCGCGAAAAAGGCCCGCGGAGTGTACACCCCGTCGCCCGTGCGTGTTGATCGCCGGTGGGAGGAGAGGTTAGGGTGAGCCCCCGGCCCGGGCGTGGGTCGGCGAGGGAGGCCCGATGATCGAGGGTGTGGTAGTCGACCGCCTGGAAGTCAAGCCTGACGAGAGAGGGCGTGTGGTGCCCCTCTTCCGGCGGGACGAGGGACTGCCGGCTTTCGGGCAAGTGCACCTGACCACGCTCTACCCGGGGGTGGTCAAGGCCTGGCATCGGCACCGGCGCAGCACCGACGTGATCACCTGCGTGGCGGGCATGGTGCGGCTGGGGCTTTGCGATGATCGCGAGGACTCTCCCACCAACGGTGAACTCAACGAGTTCTTCCTGGGCCTCCACGGGCCCCTGCGGGTGCGCGTGCCTCCCGGCGTCTGGTTCGGGCTCAAGGCCGTCGGCGGGATGGAGGCCCTGGTGGTGGTCTACTCGGACCAGGCCTTCGATCCCAGGGATCCCGACGAAGAGCGCTGGGATCCGGAGGTGAACGAGATTCCCTTCGACTGGAATCGTCGCGACCACTGATCTGGCAGCGGTGTGGGGGCCCTGCTAGCATTCCGGAATTCTGGAGGCGGGGCCTTGCCGGGTTTCCGCCCGCTCGTCGGGGCGTAGCGCAGCCTGGTAGCGCGCCTGCTTTGGGAGCAGGTGGTCGCCCGTTCAAATCGGGCCGCCCCGACCACAATTTCCCTCCGGACGTTTCCGGTTTGGGGGGGCGGGAGGCAGCGTGAAAGGAACTTCCGTCCTGCTCCTGGGAGTCTTCCTGCTGGCTTCCGCCCTGTTGACGGCGCCGCCGGCTCGGGCCGCCGCCACCGGCTGGGTGACCGACCAGCTCTCGGTCACCCTGCGTACCGGCAAGGGAGCCCAGTACGCCATCGTCAAGGTGCTCGGTTCCGGCGCCGCCGTGCAGATTCTCGAGCGGGACCCGGAGACCGGCTACACCAGGGTGCGCACCGCGGGGGGCGAGGAAGGCTGGATGCTCTCCCGCTACCTGATGCGGGAACCCGCCGCCCGGGAGCGGCTGCCGGCCCTCGAGTCCCGGGTGGCCGAACTCGAAGCGGAGAACCAGCGACTCGCCCACGAGCTGGCAACTTTGAAGAGCGAGGGCGCCGGTGCCGAGCAGCATGCCGAGGCGCTCGAGACGGAACTCGACGCGCTCCACGGCGAGGTGCTGATTCTGCGGCGTGGGGCGGCCCTGCGCTGGCTGCTGTGGGGTGGCGGGGTGGCCCTGGCGGGGGTGCTCATCGGCCTGTTGGCCGGAAGGGGCCGCAGGCGCCACTGGTAGGACCTGCTTGCCTAATCATCGGGGGTGGGTATCATCGCCCGGTTGTTGCCCATCGGCTCGCGCGGCTGTAGCTCAGGGGATAGAGCACCAGTCTCCGGAACTGGGTGTCGCAGGTTCGATTCCTGCCAGCCGCGCCACTTGGGCCTTTGGAGCTTGCGCCGTTCGGGGCTCCGGGCTAGGGTACGCGGGCCGAGGGGATTGCCGGCCCGGCCGCGGCGCTGCGGCCGGAAAGGGATTCGGGCAGCTTTTGGCTGCGCGCCTGTAGCTCAGTCGGATAGAGCAGCTGCCTTCTAAGCAGCGGGTCAGGGGTTCGAATCCCTTCAGGCGCGCCACTGGCCGCCGGTTTCCCCGGGGTAGTGCGACATGGTGGGCGTAGCTCAGCGGTAGAGTCCCTGACTGTGGATCAGGATGTCGTGGGTTCAAATCCCATCGCCCACCCCAAATTCGTGAGCAAAGCCGGACTCCGGGGCCTCATCAGGCCCCGTGCTTTTCCCGCATGCCCTTGGCCATCCAGTTGCGGGCCAGGATCAGGGCCACCGGGCTGATCATGGCGATGCCGGCGTAGATCAACCACATCAGGCCCGTGTTCATCGGGAGTCCGGTTTCCGGGCGCGGAATGAACTTTTCCACGAAGTAACCCGAGTAGAGCCCCGTGCCGAACTTGGTGAGGAACCAGGGGAACTGACCGATACCCATGTAGAGCCCGGTTTTGTCCGGGGGGGCGATCTCGGCGATCCACTGCAGGAAGCGGGGTTGCCACATGGCCTCACCGATGGACATCAGCAGGACATAGAGCAGAAAGGGGAACACCATCGGCCCCAGCGCCAGCAGGAAGGTCGGGGCGGCCATCACCAGGGTACCGGCGATCATCATGGTGTAGACGTTGGCGCGGCTGGTCAGTCCGGCGACGATGGGGGCGAGGACGAAGATCAAGATCGGGTTGATGTTCGAGAAGAACTCGAAGTAGTCGCTGACCATCGAGCCGCGGAAAGCCCGGTCCAGGTAGTAGGGCAGGGTCAGCCAGTTGTGGGCGAAGAGGGTCTGGACGGGGATCAGGATGAAGATGAAGAACGTGAAGCGGGCGTCGCGGAAAGGGTGGTCCGGCCGCACGCGGAGGAATTCGATCACGGCCGCCACCCCGAAAACGACACTTGCCAGCCACGGCCAGGGGAGGCGAATGGTCCAGGAGCCGAGGGGCAGGCTGAGCCAGGCGTCGACCACTCCGCCGTGGGTCAGCAGCGCGAGCAGCACGAAGACCCCGGTGAGGGAGAGCCAGCCGACCAGGGGCCAGTGGTTGATCGGGGGCGGCTGGGGTGAATCCTCCACCGGGGGAGGCGTCTCGCCTCCCTCCTTTTCGGCTTCGGCTTCCGCGGCTTCCTGGGCCAGGCGTTCGACGGCCAGGCGGTCGGTCTTCCTGGTCAGGATCAGCAGCGTGATCAACAGGGCCGCGGCGCAGAGCAGGGTGTAGGTCCACAAGACGGCTGTCAGGCCGTTGGGGGGAAAGACGTCCTCGAAGTGGTGCCGCACTTTCGGAGAAACGAAGCCCGAGAAAAAGGCGCCGAGGTTCATCAGGCCGTAGATCACCGAATAGCCCATCGCGGCGGTCTTCGGCGTCGTGTAGCGCTTGACCCCGGCATAGGCCGCGGGCTGATAGAGGCCATAGGCCAGGAGCGTGATGAGCAAGCCGGCGCTCATGACGAAAAACATCGGCGAGAATACGCCGTGCCCGAGATCGAAGGTGCCCGAGATCGCCAGCAGTCCGCGGCCCACGGTGAAAGCGATGAAGGCGAGGATCAGGGCGCGACGGACACCGATCCTGTCGCTCATCCCCCCGAGGAAGAGCATGGCCAGGGTGATGCCGCCGGTCAACCCGGTGTAGACCCAGCCGGCATGGATGTCGGAGAGCTGGACGTTCTCCGAGCAGTACTTGCCCAGGATGGTCAGGATACCGAAGTAGACCAGGCCCTCGAGGACGTAGGGAACATTGACGCCCCACAGCGCCTTGGGTGCCTTGGCGAAGGCGACGAAGGTCTCCCCCAATTCCCGGAAGGCTCTCTGGACGACCTCCCCGAGTGTCAGTTTTTCCTGCGCCTGGTGAGTAGGGGGGCTGCCCTGGTTCATGGTCTCTCCGGTAAGATTTTTGAAAGGAACCGTAGCACCTCTCGAGGTTTCCGGCAGGTCAAAACGGGGAGATGGGCATGCGAGCCCCCGCTCAGAAGCAGCCGGAGGGCCGTCCGAGCGCTTTCGAGGGAGCCCGCCGCCCTGGAATCACGCGGACTAGTCGTTCATCCGGTCGAGGATTTCTTCCATCTGGTCCATCACCTCGTTCATGCGGCGGATCGTGGTGCGGATCGGCGCGGGTGTCGTCATGTCGACCCCGGCGTCCTTGAGGATCTCCACCGGCGGCTTGGAGGAGCCGGCCCGCAGCAGCTTGTCCATGTAGCGGTTGGCCCCCTCCTCACCGCTGAGGATCTGGTCCACGAAGGCCGTCCCCGCGATGAAGCTGGTGGCGTAGGTGTAGACGTAGTAGTCGTAGTGGAAGTGGGGGATGAAGGCCCACTCGACGGCGTAGATCGGGTCGATGTGGCAGACCCCTTCCGCATCGCCATGGTACTTGCGCAGGAGGCGGAGGTAGAGTTCGTCGAGGCTGGCGGCGGTGATCGGCTCGCCCTGCTCACCCATGCGGTGCATCTCCAGCTCGAACTCGGCGAACATGGTCTGGCGGAAGACCGTCGTGCGGATCGACTCGAGGAACTTGCCGAGGATCGCCAGTCGTTCGTGGTCATCCTTGGCATTGGCCAGGTTGTAGCGGAAGAAGAGCCACTCGTTGGTCGTCGAGGCGACCTCCGCGACGAAGGTTTCGTAATCCGCGTCGGGGAAAGGTTGGGCGGCATTGGAGAACATCGAGTGCATCAGGTGGCCCGATTCGTGGGCAAAGGTCGACGCGCTCTCGTAATCGTCCTGGTGGTTGAGCAGCATGTAGGGGTGCACGTCGTAGGCCGAGCCGTTGACGTAGGCCCCCGAGCGCTTGCCCGTACGGGGGTAGACATCGATCCATCGGCCGTCGATCGCCCGCTGCAAGCCCTCGAGATATTCCCGGCCCAGGGGCTTGAAGGCTTCGAAAACCGCCTTTTGGGTCGTTTCCCAGGAGTAGTCCTTGTCCAGCTCTCCCACCAGGGAGGGGTAGAGGTCGTGGTAACCCAGGTCCGAAACGCCGAGCATGCGCGCGCGCAAGCGCAGGTAGCGGTGCAGGGCCGGCAGGGAGTTGTTGATCTCCTCGACGAGCATGCCGTAGACCGCCGGGTCGATCTCGTCACTCAGCAGGGCGGCGTCGAGGGTGCTGTCATAGTGCCTGACCCGGGCGTTGAAGACGTGGGCCTTGACCGTCGCGGCGAGGGTCGTGGCCAGCGTCTGTTCGAAGGCCTTGAGCTGGGAGAAGAAGGCATCGAAGGTCTTGATGCGGTCGAGCCGGTTGGTCGAAGCGCGTCCCCGGCTGTAGCCCGCGACGTCGACCTTCAGTTCGCTGCCATCGGCCAGGGTGATCGTTTTCCAGGGGATTTCAGCGTTGCGCAGGATGCTGCCGATGGTGTTGCCGTCTCCGGTGAGCATCGACGCCATCCCCAGCAGCTCCTCGGACTTCTTGTCCAGGGTGTGGGCCCGGCGCTTTTCGAGGCGTTCGAGATAGCGGCGATAGATCCCCAGTCCGGGTTCTGCCGCGAGGAACGCCGCGATCTTGTCCCGCGGGATCTCGAGGATCTCCGGGTCGATCCACGCCGTCTTGGCGGCGATGGTCGCGAACTGGGTCTGAAGCTGCTGCTTCATGCCCTGGGGGCCGCTTTCCCGGGTGTCCTGGTCGCTGAGCATGCTGGCGTAGGACCACAGGCGCCCGCCTTCCTTGTTGATGTCGAACAGGATGTCGAGGGCCTGCTTGAGCTGCGAGGCGTCCTCTCCGAGCGTGCCCTGCAGCGGCGCAAGGGACGCGACCTTGCCTTCCAGGGCCTCTCGCGCCTGCTGCCAGGCTTCCTGGTCGGGATAGAGGTCGGTGAGGTTCCAGCGGTCGGTCTCGGTTTCAGCGAGGGTGGGGGGCATCGTCCAGACCTCCATCACGAGGAGCAAGCCTAGGGCGGCCAGGGTCGCCAGGCGCTTGGGGGGCTTGAAATCCATCATGGGCTCTTCCTTTCGAGGGGATGAGGGCTCACAGTCTTGCGAGGGATCGGCGCCCACGCAAGGGGTGGCCCCCGGGGGGGCAGGGTGAGGCCGGGCAGGGGGCGGACCCCTGCGGGCAAGTACGAAAGCCGTTCGCCCGGGCCTCGGGAGAGGGTGGGAAACTTTAATGCCCGAAGCGGCTTAGACCGTATATTACCTCCGCTGCGAATCGGGATTGCCTTGGGTCGCCCTGGGCCGGGAGTTTCTTCACCTATGAACCGCATCCTCACTGGGGGCGATGGGGGGGGGCTTAGCTTGCGGCGCCTGTTCGCCGGCGGGCTGGTTTTGTTCTGCCTGGCGGCGGCCTGGGGGCAGGCCGCCGATCCCGCTGCGCTTCGGGCCCAGTGGATGGGGCAGGTCGAGGCTCTGCGTGCGGCCTGGCGCGGCGCGCCGCCCCCTTCGGCGGCGGATCTGTCGCGGCGTCTCGATCGCCTGCGCAGGATGGAAGGCGCGCTGGCGGAACTCGGCGGTCGCCCCCTGCGGGCCTCGGATCTCGCGGCGGAAATGCGCCGCATCGAGGCTCACACCCGGGCCCCCCGGCGTCTTGCCGCCCTGCGGGAGGTTCTGGGGAACGACCCGGTGGCAATTGCCGAGGCCCTGGCGCGGCCCCTGGTCGTCGAACGCCGGCTGCGCGGCTACTGGGACCAGGCCTCGCGGATGGAGGGGCCCGAGCGGGCCCGGGCCGAGGCCCTGGCTGCCGCCCTGCGGGCCGGGACCCTCGACCCCGCCGCGGAACATCCCCTGCGTTCGGAGCGGGTCTACTTTCCGCCGACCTGCTCGCCGGACCCGGTGACGGCGCCGTTCTCCATCGCGGTGGAAAGCGAGGCCGAGTGGCGGGCGCTCAGGCGACGCTGGGCCGCCGCGCCGCGACTGAGCACCGGACGCAGCGCCTTCGTCGTCGAGATTCCCCTTCAGGAAGGTGGCTGCGGGGAGATGCGCGTCGCCCATTTCGCCGTTGCCCGGGAGAGTTTCGCGCACTGGTGGGCCCGGGTGGAGGGCGGCTATCAGCCGGCCCCGGCCGACTTGCTGGCCACCTCGGCGACCTTTGGCGGCCCGGCCTCTCCCGCAGCGGCGGGCAACGATGCGCCCTGCACCGAGAGCTGGGAACCCGACAGCCTGGATGACCTGCCCGACCCCCGGGAAGGGGCGACCGCGGTGTGGACCGGCAGCGAGATGATCGTCTGGGGCGGCAGCGCCGGCGGCCCCTTCGGCGACGGGGGTCGCTACGATCCGGTGGTCGACGGGTGGAGCGCCCTGGCGACCTCCGGAGCGCCGAGTCCCCGTTCCTGGCACGCGGCCGTGTGGACCGGGACCAGGATGCTGATCTGGGGCGGCAGCGCCGGCGAACCCCTGGGAGATGGAGCGGCCTACGACCCTACCGCGGACACGTGGTCGCCGATCTCCGGGCTCAACGCACCGACGGCCCGCTTCCGCCATACGGCGGTATGGACGGGTACGGAGATGATCGTCTGGGGTGGCGAGGACGACAGCTTCGAGGACGTGCGCAGCGGGGGACGCTATGACCCGGTCGCCGATGCCTGGTCTCCCGTGGCGCTGGGCGGAGCGCCTTCGGCCCGGAAAGACCATACGGCGGTGTGGACGGGCACGGAGATGATCGTCTGGGGTGGTTACCACCTGGGGAGCTACCTGAATACGGGAGCGGCCTACGATCCCCAGGCGGGTGCCTGGCGGCCCCTGTCGGGAATCAGCGCGCCCAGTGGCCGCAACGGGCACAGCGCGGTGTGGACCGGCAGCGAAATGGTGGTCTGGGGAGGGCATTCCGGCGCCAGCTACCTGGCCACCGGCGGCCGCTACGATCCCCTCCTCGATGCCTGGCAGCCCACTGCGGGAGTCGGTTCCGGGGCCCCCACGGCCAGGAGGTATCACACCGCAGTATGGACCGGTTCGCGGATGCTGATCTGGGGCGGCGAGATCAACTCCAATGGTGCTGGCACCGACGAGGGAGCTTCCTACGATCCTGTCGGCGACGCGTGGACACCGATGAGCCTGGTCGATGCGCCTTCGCCCCGACGGCGTCACGCCGCGGTTTGGTCGGGGTCCGAGCTGTTGGTTTGGGGCGGCAAGAGCGGCACTCGTTACGAAGATACGGGGGGGCGCTATGATCCCGGCGCCGATCAATGGCAGCCGATCTCCCGGGGAGATCTGCCCGGTCGGCGGTACCGGCATACCACGGTGTGGACCGGTGCGGAGACCATCGTCTGGGGGGGGATCGACGATGTGGAACTGGGCGATGGCAAGGCCTATGAACCGGCCACCGACTCCTGGCGGAGTTTGAGCGGCCTGGGGCAGCCGAGCCCGCGCAAGGATCACACGGCGGTGTGGACGGGCACGGAGATGATCGTCTGGGGCGGTCGTCTCAACGACAACGATCACATCGGGGATGGGGCACGTTACGACCCGGGTAGCGATTCCTGGAAACCGGTTGCCGGCCTGGGAGCGCCCACGGCGCGCTGGGGGCATACAGCGGTGTGGACGGGTACGGAGATGATCGTCTGGGGCGGGCAGGATACCGGGATCGGCACCAACACCGGCGCCCGCTACGATCCCGTGGCCGACACGTGGCAGCCTACGGATGTCAGCGGGGCCCCCGTTTTCAGGCTCGATCACACGGCGGTGTGGACGGGTACGGAAATGATCGTCTGGGGCGGTCACACCGCCGACCCCCTCAAGGACGGCCGGCGCTACGATCCGCAGACCGACAGCTGGCGCTCGATGGCCTCCGGCGCCGCGCCCTCCGCCCGCTACTACCACACGGCGGTGTGGACGGGTACGGAGATGATCGTCTGGGGCGGGTATGGCTCGGGGCAGAAGGGGGATGGCGGTCGCTACGATCCGGCCGCCGACGGATGGACGCCCCTGGCCGCGGTCGGGGCGCCTGCTGCCCGCTACTCTCATACGGCGGTGTGGACGGGCACGGAGATGATCGTCTGGGGCGGCATCGGCAATGGTAGCTACCGCAGCGGCGGTCGCTACGATCCGGTCAGCGATTCCTGGGCGGCGACGACCCTGGTGGGGGCGCCTGCGGCCCGACATCTTCATGGAGCTTGCTGGACCGGTCGCAAGATGATCGTCTGGGGCGGACTAGGGGCGAGCAGCCTCTCATCGGGAAGTGGCTATCTGCCGGGTAGCGACCAGGACGGCGACAACGACGGGGTCAGCGCCTGCCAGGATTGCGACGATGCCGACGCCGACATCTATCCCGGCGCGTTCCAGCTCTGCGATGGGAAGAACAACGACTGCGACGACCCGAACTGGCCGGCGGTTCCGGCGGACGAGACGGACGACGACGGCGACGGTCCGGCCGAGTGCGCGGGAGACTGCGACGACGGTGACGGCACGGTGTACCCCGGTGCGGCCCAGGTGTGCGACGGGGTGAACAATGACTGCGACGACCCGAACTGGCCGACAGTGCCGGCGGACGAGACGGACGACGACGGCGACGGTACGGCCGAGTGCGCGGGAGACTGCGACGACGGTGACGGCACGGTGTACCCCGGTGCGGCCCAGGTGTGCGACGGGGTGAACAACGACTGCGACGACCCGAACTGGCCGACGGTTCCGGCGGACGAGACGGACGACGACGGCGACGGCACGTCGGAGTGCGCGGGAGATTGCGACGACACCAATGCCAACGTGCATCCCGGCGCGACGGAAATCTGCGACAACAACATAGACGATGACTGTGACAGTTTGATCGACGGCGACGATCCGGATTGCGCGTCGAACTGTCCCGATGCGGACCTCGACACTTTC
>JAUZRX010000062.1 GCA_030949985.1 Acidobacteriota bacterium | reverse complement strand
GATCTCGACGGCGATGGCGTGGACGATCTCGTCGTCGGCGTGCACAACTACTACGGCAGCGCGGGCGCGGTGGTGGTCTTCCGGGGCCCGGTGGTCGGCGACCACCTCGACCTGGACGCGGACGTGGTCTGGGACAACGGGGGTGAGGAGACCTACAACGAGCTTGGCGAGTCCGTGGAGTCGGTGGGGGATGCCACCGGCGACGGCCTGCCCGACGTCCTGGTCGGGGACTGGGGCGGGGACAGCGCGTGGCTGGTGCAGGGGGAGACGGTGCTGCGCGACATGGATCTGGACGCCGACGCGCAGGTGCGCTTCCGGGGGGACACCGACCTGTCGAACGGCCTGGGGCGGGTCGTGGAGGACGTGGGGGACCTGGACCTGGACGGCTGGCCCGACGTGTTCGCCAGCGGCGGCGGCTCCGACCCCTCGGACGCCTACGTCTTCCTCGGTCCCTTCGACGTGCCCGGCACGCGGCACGCATCGATGGCGGACATCCACCTGGAGGGCGACGAGGACGCGGACTACTACCCGTGGGCGGCCGGCCCCGGCGACGTCACGGGGGATGGCGGGCCCGACCTCCTGGTGTGCTCCGACCAGTACGACAACCGCCACGGCGCGCTCTACATCGTGGAGGGGACCGGGTGGTGAGCGGGTGGTGCCTCCTGGCCGCCCTCGCGGGCTGCCTGACGACGCCGTCGGAGTACCGGGCGGCCCTTCCGGAGCTGGACGACGGGGACGGCGACGGGTTCAACGAGCGGGAGGGGGACTGCGACGACGGGGACGCGCAGGTGCACCCCCATGGTCGGGAGGTGTGCGACGGCGTGGACAACGACTGCGACGGGGAGGTGGACGAGACGGGGCCGGACACCGACCGGGTGTGGTACCCGGACCTCGACGGCGACGGGGTGGGTTCTGGCTCGGGGCTGGCCTCGTGCAGCCCGCCCGGGCCGGAGTACGTGGAGGTGGGGGGGGACTGCAACGAGGGGGACCCGGAAGCGTGGCCTGGGGCTGCGGAGCGCTGCAACGGGCTGGACGACGACTGCGATGGGGAGGTGGACGAGGCGCCGACGGTGGACCCGCCGACCTGGTACCCGGACCTCGACGGCGACGGGTACGGGGAGGAGGCGCTGGGGGTGTCGAGCTGTGCGCCGCCGGCCCCCGCGTGGGTGCAGGCGGGCGGGGACTGCGACGACGGGGACGCGCAGGTGCACCCGGGGGCTGCGGAGCGCTGCAACGGGCTGGACGACGACTGCGACGGGGTGGCGGACGACCCGCCGGTGGTGGGGGAGGATCTCTGGTACCTGGACGCGGTGGGGGCCGGGTTGGGCGGGGACGACGCGCTGACGGGGGTGTGCTGCACGCTGGCGGGGTCCGGGCGGGCGGGGGGGGATTGCGACGACGGGGAACCCAGCGTGCACCCCGGGGCGGAGGAGGT
>JAUZRX010000061.1 GCA_030949985.1 Acidobacteriota bacterium | reverse complement strand
CTGGAGATGTTGCCGCCCTCGCCCCGTCTGCTGGTGCTCGGTAGCGGCACCGGCACGGAGTGCGTCAGCCTGGCCTCGGGCGGTTGCGAGGTGGTCGGCGTGGATTTCTCGCAGGCCATGGTTCGTACCCGGCGCCGCCGGCTCGCGTCCAGCTTCTCGAGAGACTTTGCCGGTGGATTCGCCCCGGGGGCGTGATCGCGGCTTGCCGAGGGGCCATGAGCGGCTGGCGCACGTCGGGGTTAGCGGTGGCGTATATGAGATTTCTTGACTAGCGGCGGGAAAAGGAGGAAGGTTCGTACCTCGTTCTCGAGGGTCTGGCCGCCTCGTGCCGGAGGTGGGTGAAGGAGCGCAGAGCCATGGGGAAACCAAGGGTTGTGATGATCGGGATTGGGAACTGGGGCAAGAATATTGCGCGCAATTTTGCGGAACTTTCGGCCCTGGCCGGGATCGTCGAGGCTTCGGAGGCGCGCCGGGAGTTCGCGCGGCAAAAGCATCCGGATGTGCCTCTTTTTGAGAGCCTTGCCGAGGCCAGCGATGCGATCGGCTTCGACGCGGTGGCTATCGCGACACCGGCTCCGACACACGCGTCGGTCGCCCTGGAAGCGCTCCGGCGGGGCTACCACACCTTCGTCGAGAAGCCGCTGGCACTGAGGGTCGAAGATGGCGTTCGACTGGTAGCGGCGGCGCGTGACGCGGGCAAGAAGTTGATGGTTGGTCACCTGCTTTTGCACCATCCGGCGATCCGCAAGATCAAGGAACTCATCGACGACGGCAGTCTCGGTGCGCTGCGAACGATCTACTCGCACAGGCTCAACCTCGGGACGGTGCGCAAAGAGGAAAACGCTCTGTGGAGCTTTGCTCCTCACGACATCTCGGTCATTCTCCACCTGCTCTCGGAGGTTCCGACGGAGATCCAGTGCTCCGGTGGCGCCTTTCTCCAGCCGGGGATTCACGACACCACCTTGACGGCTCTCAGCTTTCCCAGCGGAGCGTTCGCCCACATCTATGTGAGCTGGCTGCATCCTTTCAAAGAGCATCGCCTGGTTGTCGTTGGTGACAAGAGGATGGCCGTTTTCGAGGATACGCGTGCCCGGGACAAGCTTCTTCTCTTCGATTGCGGAATCGATTTTATCGAAGGCGATCCCGTCAAGAGGTACACCGAGGCCGTTCCGGTCGAATATCCGCAGATAGAGCCGCTGCGAACGGAGTGTCAGCACTTCCTCGAAAGCATTGCGAAGGACGAGGCTCCCCTCACGGACGGTGAAAACGGCCTCGAAGTGCTGCGCGTGCTGGAACGCGCCCAGGCCGCACTGGTTGGCAAGGCGGCCGCGGCCCCGGCCTACCGCAGCACGGCGCAGGACGGCGCATACTTCGTTCACGACACGGCGATAGTCGACGACGGCGTTTCGATCGGCCGTGGCACCAAGATCTGGCATTGGAGCCACGTGCAGTCCGGCGCGAGGATTGGCGAGAAGTGCGTTCTGGGCCAGAACGTGAACGTAGGCAACAACGTCGTTATCGGGAAGGGGTGCAAGATTCAGAACAATGTCTCGGTCTACGAGGGCGTTGAACTCGGCGACTATGTTTTCTGCGGGCCGTCCATGGTCTTTACCAACGTCATCGATCCTCGCAGCGAATTCCCACAGCGGGGCTCCGAACACTACCTGCCGACAAAGGTGGGCAAGAGCGCGTCGATCGGGGCCAACGCCACGATCGTTTGCGGCAGTTCCATCGGCGAATACGCCTTCGTGGGCGCCGGGGCGGTCGTGACGAAAGACGTGGAACCCCACGCGCTGGTTCTGGGTAACCCGGCCAGGCGGGTCGGTACCGTCTGTCGTTGCGGCAAGACGCTGTGGTGGCACGCGAAGCCGAAACCGAAAGAATGTAAGAAGTGCGGCTTCGTTTTTTCTGAATAGCGAGTGTGGTGTCAGAGCGGTTGGCCGAGGAAGTCGATGATGGCGTCCACGATCCGGATGCCGGCGTCGCCCGCGCCATAGGGATTGTCCGTGATGGTGGGGCGGCCTCTCCGGTTCAAAGCCGCCCGCGCTTTGTCGAGATCAAGGCCGACCACGTGGTTCCAGCCCAACTCGACGGTCTCGACCCACTCTGTTTCATGCCGCAGCGTGACGCACGGCACACCAAGATAGAAAGCTTCCTTCTGCAGGCCGCCGGAGTCGGTCATGACCGCTTCCGCATGCTGGACGAGTTGGATCATATCCAGGTAGCCGGCTGGTTCGATGACACGGAGTGCGGGGGCGTCAAGAAGCTTGCTGAAGCCGAAGCGACCGGCGGCGGCTCGAGTTCGAGGGTGCAGGGGCAGGACGACTACACGGTCAACCCGGGCCAGCAGGTCGAGAGCCGCTTTGAGCGTTGCCGGGGTGTCGGTGGTTTCGGCACGATGGATCGTCGCGACGGTATAGGACTTCGGTTCCAGCTCGAGGCTCTCGAGAATGGTGCTCTTGGATTTGGCGGTATCGCGAGCCCAAGTGACCACATCGAGCATGGTATCGCCCACGAAGAGCACTCGGCCCTGTGCACGTTCTTGTTCGAGATGAGTCGTGGCTGCCGGACTGGCGGTCAGAAGAAGGTCGGAGACGGCATCGGAGACGACACGGTTCCGCTCTTCCGGCATGGCTCGGTTGAAAGAACGCGCGCCGGCTTCGACATGTCCCACGGGAACTTTCGCCATGGAGGCCGCAAGGGCGCCGGCCAGTGTGCTGTTCGTATCGCCGAAGATCAACAGAAAGTCTGGCCTCTGGTCTTCGATCGCGGCCGAGATTCCCAGCAGCATTTCGGCCACCTGCTTCGCATGCGCCGCCGAACCCACGCCGAGGTTGGCATCGGGTCGAGGTAGCTCGAGTTCTGAAAAGAAACTGCCGGACATCTGGTGGTCATAGTGCTGCCCGGTATGAAGAACGAAGTGAGAGAGGCCACGTGCGGCAAGGGCCTCCGCCACGGGGCGGAGTTTGACGAACTGGGGCCTGGCGCCGACAACACTGAGTACCTTCATTCGCTCACTCCGCATGATGGGCTGGCCGTATGACCAACTGGTCGATCAAATCAAGATAGCGACTCGAAGCCGTCTTCCAGGCAATGGGCTGGTACAACTCGAGGGCGTTCGAGATTCGTCGACTGATCTCAGCCGCAGGTCTTCCGAGGGCGTCGATCAGGGTGCGCGCAAGGGAATGGTGATCGTTGGCGGAAAAGAAGAAAAGCGCGTCGTCCGTTGGGAAGACGCGCTTGACCGCCCGGAGGTCCGAGGCGACCACCGGCAAGCCGATATAGACGTACTCGAGCAGCTTCGTGGCCAGTGACATGTCGAAGAAAGAGTCTTTGATGGTGGGTACGAGCCCGACGTGCATGTTGCGCAGGTGTTTGGGGATCTCCGTGAGGGGAACGCGACCGTGGAAGACGACTGCCGCGGTGAGGTCGAGATCCTGGACCAGGGCCCGGAGGTCGGGCTCGGAAGGCCCACTGCCGAATACGTTGAAAGTCGTACCGGGGAACGCTTGCAGGACTTCGGGCAGGGCACGAATCACAAGGTCGAGACCGTAGACGTAACTCAGCGTTCCGTGATAGACGAGGTTCTTGGTCTCCGGCCACAACGCTGTGGCTCGCGGTTCGCCGAAACTGGCCTCGTCGACTGCGTTGTAGAACACCTCTGGGCGACGCCGGAAGCGTCGCTCGAACGAGTCGGCGAGTTCATCGTTTACAGTCAAGACGAGGTCGGCGTGGCGCACGCAGTTCTTTTCGAGGAGGCGGAGGCCGCTTTCGATGCCGACGCGAGCGAGGCCGCCGTATTTGGAGGAAAAAAAGTCGGGCATGCTTTCGTGCAGATCAAGGATCACTTGCGTGCCCTGTCGACGTGCAGAGCGCGTTGCCCAGACCAGGAAGTCCGGCAATGTCGCAACCTGAATCAGCGACAGGGGTTCGTTGTCGGTCAGCTTGCGGATCAGGCGTGCTGAGTCTCGCGTCATCCGGAGGTATTGCTGAACATAGCGTGGCAGTGATGCCCGGGTCTTTACGAACTCGGCCTCGTGCACGGTGACGCCATTGCAGTCCCAACTGGCGCCGGGCGCCTGGCCGGCGGTGCAATGGACCAGGACCCGGTATCCGGCGCGTTGAAGGCATTCTGCCTGGCGGCGAACACGGGGGTCATCGGGGTAATACCCGTGAACAAGAAAGAGTAAGCGATGATCCTGACGCCGAGTCGCCATGGAGGAGCGGCCGTTCTTAGCGGCTCACCGCCCACTGGCGGACACATTCCGCGGCCCAGTCGATTTGCTCGTCCGTCAGTTCCGGGAAAATCGGCAGGGTCAGCAGCTCGGCGGCGGAGCGCTCCGCATGGGGGAAGGCGCCCTTCTCGTATCCCAGGCGGGCGTAGGCAGGCTGGAGGTGCAGGGCGACGGGATAGTGCAGTCCCGACTGCACCTGGCGCTCGCCAAGAAAAGCCTGCAGGTCGTCTCTTCCGGCCGTCTCGATCACGAAAAGGTGCCAGACGGGCTCGGCCTCCGGGCGGGTGGTCGGCAGGCGGACGCCGGGGATGTCCGCCAGCGCAGCCAGGTAGCGGTTGGCGCGACTGCGACGGGCCTCGTTCCAGGCATCGAGGTGGTTCAGCTTGATCGAGAGGAAGCGGGCCTGGATCGCGTGCAGCCGGGCGTTGTAGCCCTCCACCTGGTGGTGGTACTTCTTCGACTGCCCGTGGTCGCGAAGCTGACGAACCCGTGCGGCGTAGTCGGCGTTGTTGGTGGTCACCGCGCCACCCTCACCGCAGGAACCGAGATTCTTTCCCGGGTAGAAGCTGAAGGCCGCCAGGTCGCCCAGGCTTCCGGCGCGCCGACCGTTCCAGCGGGCGCCATGGGCCTGGCAGGCGTCCTCGATCAGCAGCAGCGAATGCTTGTCCGCGATGGCGCGGAAGTCCTCCATCGGGGCCATCTGACCGTAGAGGTGGACCGGCACGATGGCCTTGGTCTTGCCGGTGATGGCGGCTTCGGCCGCGGACGGGTCGAGAATCCGCGTTTCGGGGTCGCAATCGGCGAAGACAGGGGTCGCCCCGGTTTGGCTGATGGCTTCGGAAGTGGCGATGAAGGTGTTGGCCGCCGTGATGACCTCGTCGCCGGGGCCGATGCCCGCCGCGAGGAAAGCCAGTCGCAGGGCGTCGGTACCGTTGGCCACGCCGATGGCGTGGGCGGCCTCGCAATAGCGGGCAAAGCTCTCTTCGAACTCGGCCACCGCCGGCCCGCCGACGAAGGCGGTGTTGTCCACCGCGTCGGCGAAGGCGGCCATCAGCTCCTCCTTGAGCGGGCGGTGCTGGGCTTTGAGGTCGAGGAAGGGGACGAAAACAGGTTTCTTCTCAGTCATGGTCGGAAGACCTCCGTGTTGACTTCTTCTCCCGCGGCCGAATGACCCGCGCGGGGCTGCCGGCGACGATGGTCCAGGGGGGGACGTCCTTGGTGACCACCGAACCGGCGCCGACCAGGGCGCCCTCGCCGATGGTGACTCCGCACATGATGGTGGCGTTGGAGCCGATGGAGGCCCTCTTCTTGACCACCGTGGGGATACAGGTCCAGTCGTCGTCGTCCTGCATCGACCCATCCGGGTTGCAGGCATAGGGGTCGGGGTCGTTGATGAAGACGACCGAATGGCCGACGAAGACCTCGTCCTCGATGGTGACGCCCTCGCAGATGAAGGTGTGGGAGGAAATCTTGCAGCGGGCGCCGATTTTGGCCCCCTTCTGCACTTCCACGAAGCAGCCGATCTTGGTGTCGTCGCCCACCTCGCAGCCGTACATGTTGACGAAGTTGAAGTACTTGACGTTCTTCCCGAGCTTGACGTCGGGCGCGATGCTGATGCAGCGGTCCATGGCGGCTCTCCCGGCGGGGCGTCAGAGTTCGATACGGCCGCCGCCGGCGGCCAGCGAGGCATTCGTCGCTTCGAGAATCCGCACCACCCGCAGACCGGAGTGCCCGTCGGTCAGCGGCGGCTTGCCCGAACGGATGGAATCGATGAAGGCCTGGGCCTCGGCACGCAGGGGCTCGCCACCCGCCACCCGCGGTATGGTGATGTCCCCGTAGCGGTAGGTGTAGGGGAACTGGGAGTAGTCGTCGATCACGGCCGGGCCTTCCACGCTGCGGTCGTAGATCCAGATCTTTTCGGTGGGCTCGATGTCGTCGTAGACCAGCATGCGTTTCGAGCCCACGAGGACGGTCTGCCGGACCTTCTTGGGGTCGAGCCAGGAAACCTGCACGAAAGCCACCAGGTTGTTGTCGAATTCGAGTGTGATCTGGGCCACGTCTTCGGTTTTGGGGTTGATGTGGGCGGCGCCGGTGGCCTGTACGGCCCGGGGCATTTTACCCCCGGTCAGGTGGAGCAGGATCGAGAAGTCGTGGGGGGCCAGGTCCCAGATGACGTTGACGTCGTTGCGAAACAGGCCCAGGTTCAGGCGCTGGGAATTGACGTAGTACAGTTCGCCCAAGGTACCCTCGTCGAGGATCGACTTCATCTTTCGCACCGTGGGGGTGTACTCGAAGACGTGCCCCACCATCAGGGAGAGCTTGCGAGACTCGGCCTCCCGGATCATGGCTTCGCATTCTTCAGCCGTGGCGGCCATGGGCTTTTCGACCAGAACGTGCTTGCCTGCCTGGAGGGCGGCGATGGCCATGCGGGAGTGCAGGGCCACGGGCAGGGCGACGACGATGGCCTCGATGCGATCGTCGGTCAGCATCTTTTCGAAATCGGTGGTGGTTTCCACCGAGGGGTAGAGTTCCTTGAGGTGAGCCAGGCGCCCCTCGTCGAGGTCGCAGATGGTTACGACTTCCGACGCATTGAGCTGGTAGAAATTACGGATCAGGTTGGGCCCCCAGTAACCACACCCGACCACCCCGACACCGACGGCGGTGTTCCGATCGCTCACGGCTAATCCTCCCGACAGGACTAGTAAGCCTTGTCGAACAAAATGATGTAGGGGGTCTTGGCCATTATCTGTAAGTCAAGACCGAGGGACCAATTCTGAAGGTATCGGATGTCGAGCGCTACCATCTGGTCGAAGGAAAGCCGGTTTCTGCCGGAGACTTGCCAGAGGCCGGTGATGCCGGGCAGGGCGTCGAAGCGCATCTTGTGCCAGCGGCGGTACATCTCGGCCTCGTAAGGCAGGCAGGGGCGGGGGCCGACCAGGCTCATGTCCCCCTTGATGACGTTGAAGAGTTGGGGCAGTTCGTCGATGCTGAACTTGCGGATGAAAGGGCCGACCCAGGGGATGATGCGGGGATCCCTGGTGATTTTGTGGACCTTTGTGTCGCCGTCCTGGACTTCCGCCGCCTTGTCGCCCTCGATCCATTTCTTGACGTAATCCTGGTGGATCGAAGGGTCGTTCGCGACGTGCATCGAGCGAAACTTGTAGAACTTGAACGGACGGCCGCGGTAGCCGATGCGTTCCTGGGAGAACAGGACCGGGCCCTTGGAGAAGATCTTGATCGCCAGGGCCACGAGGAGCATGAGGGGGGAGAAAATCACCAGGAGGACCGCACTCACGGCAATATCGACCAGTCGCTTGAGGACGTAGTTGAAGCCGGTGATGTTGTTGCCTTTGGAGCCCAGTAGGGGAATGCCCGCGACGACCGAAAGAGT
>JAUZRX010000060.1 GCA_030949985.1 Acidobacteriota bacterium | reverse complement strand
TCATCAAGCAGGGTCACGATTTCGTCGCTGAAGAACGCGCTGTCCACTCGAACCTCGATCTTCGTACGAGGGAGCCTCTCTCGGATCGCCTGGAGACACGCCAGAATGAACCGTTTCGCGCCATTCGAGTCGTGTACGTTTCCCGAGCGATGAAAGACGTCGAAGACTTGGCCCGTCTGGGAGATCGTGCAAAACAGCGGATAGTAGCTACGCGCACCCTTCTTCTTCTTGTTGAAGCCCACCGCGGCCCCCTCAGCGTGTCTCTTCGTCGACTGAACCGATCCGTCGAAGTCCAGCGTCAAGCGTGCCGGAGCCAGGACCTCCAAGCGGTCCAGCACCTCCTGCCCATCCTAACACCGATTACCGTCACCGCCCTGCTCGCGACGCTCGTGTTACGGTAAGCATTCAGCACACACTTGGAGCGTGGCAGGGCATTTCTTTCCGAAGTGTCAAACAGGGGGTGGCCGCGCTACGTCTTGATTGCGCCCCACGCGCGAGCTGTTTGAATCCACTCGCTGCGCCAGGCGTGCTTCTCGGACAGATGAATGACCACACGACGGACGGATCGCTCGACCCTTCCAGCGATCTTGAAAAGCATCAAACGAAGGCTGCCGATTTGCTTGCGGGCGATCGAGGGAAGGGTTCGAACCATGCGTGTCCGCATCATCTGCATCAATACATAGGCAGCGGCGGTCAGAAGGACGCGAAACTGGTTCGCCAAGACGCGATGGCAGCTCGTCCCCCGAAGTAGAGTTCGTTGTCGAGTTCCTTGATTCGGTTCTCGCTGTCACCGCGCATACGGTAGATCTTGTACACGTTCTCGGGTTTGTGCGGAAGATTGGTTACGACGAATCGAGGATTGTCTTTCGGCGTGCGTCCAGCCAGGCAAACGACTTCCGCCTTGTAGATCACACGGCGTTTCTGGCCCTTCCAGGAACGCGCGGCGTATCGAGTCTCGGAGAACAACACTACGCTCTTACCACTCTCGCGGGATAGACGCCGTGCCGTTCCCATCAATCGCTTGGAACGACGCTCCAGAACCTTGTTCTTGGCCATTGCGATCAGGTACTCCACCTTCTCCTCTTCGAGATACTCGAACATATCGGGCGAAGCGAATCCACCATCTAAGCGGACACGGATCTTGGCTTTCGGAAACTTCGCGCGTAGTCGAGCGATCGTGCGTCGCATCAGGTGTATCGCAGCCTGTCCAGCAGGAGCTGTACCAGGCCGCAGTATCGCAGCAAACAAGTGTTGATCGGGCTCGTTGTCGAAGGAGAGGAAGCCGAGCAACGGCAGATAGCACCACGATCCGTAGTGACCATTGAACAGCGAGTACTGTTGAGCGCCGTCAGTCGGGTCATCCGTGGGATCCAGGTCAATCGTGACTCGCTTCACCTTCTTGCGTCGAAGCCGCCGAGCATTCCAGTTGATCACCGTATCCGCGAGAGCCCCTCCCATGCGGTAAAGTCAACTGAGCGCGCATTGTTTTCGAGACGACAGAGCGTCGGCTGCGATGCCAGATTGGCACCATCGACCGGATCACGACCCACGATCATCTTGTGAACTGGATCTTCCGCCAAGCGAGCTGCGTCATTCGTGTCCGAGTCACCACAGGCAAGACCAAAAACACGTTGCCGGAGCATCTCTTCAATCGTATGCGAGACCTTGCCTGGCGCACGAGGATCAGCGAAACACTCCGCCAATCGCTGCGTCAGCCCAACCCGGGCATCCACAGACTTCAACAGGATCGCTCCGCCATCCGAACTTGTCATCGGTTCGTCGAAAGCGATGTGGACTGGCTTTTCTTCGAGGTCTTGAAAAATCACGGACTGTCGATTAGCATCATTCATGTGAAAGCCCTCGGAACTGCTGCGAGTTGTTTCCTACACACCAATTCTAGCAGTTCTGGGGCTTTTCGTTATTTGGTTTCGTGAATTTTCCGGGTTAGCGTCTACTATTTTGCCTGCCGTTTGACTATTGGCATTGATCACCAAGGTTTGACGTACTCGATTGCTGTCTTCATCGAAAACACTGTCATGGTAATGTTATTTTGGGTGTCATGGTTAGCATGGAGAAACAAGCTTACCGTCTTGAGGTCGTTGACGATTGCATTGCTTGCGTACTGCTGGATCTTTTGGTGCGCGCCCCCCTACTTTGGGGAAGGGCTGTAGACTGAAATAGGGGCGAATGCCGCTTCGGGAACCACCGGGCATGGATCTTCGACAGGGTCGAACCACAGTGGGTGTCCGTCAGTAGCGACGATGACGACCTTGGTGACTGCCGACGACCATCCAGCGTACGAGCGCTTCTCCGGATAGATGGGGCAGGTGACTTCGGCGTAGTACCGGGCCATGGCCGGGGCCGGCTTTTGGGAAGGCCCATGATTCGATACAGCGCCGGGGATGCGGGAATCGGGGGGGGTAAGTTACTGAAATATCTTGCCTTGGAGGATTGCGTGCGTGGGTGGGGGGGCGTCTTGTGAAGCCGCGCCGGGGCATGCTATTGTCCGCCCAAGTCCAAGGGGGCCGCTGTAGGCGGGCGAGCCCGGTAGCAGGGAGCATGATGGACAGGAAACCCAGCAGGGCGGGACAGGCCGACCGCAGGGAGCGATCTTTCGGAAGCGGGCGTGGCCCGGGTGGTTCCGACCAACGGCGCAAACCTCTTCCGCCGGAGAAAACCCACGCGGAGGAGTACTACTATCTCAAGCAGATGAACGCCAAGACGCCGATGGTGGTGGTGATGGCGGACGGCGAGGAACTGCGTGGCTGGATCGAATGGTACGACCAGCACTGCCTGAAGGTGCATCGTAACGAAGGACCGAACTTGCTGGTCTTCAAGCGGCACATCAAGTACATCGTCAAGGACTCGGCCGCCGAGAGCGGTGCATGAAGAAGAAGACCGTCGCCGAAGGAGCGACGGAGGGCGACAAGCCGGTTCTTGCGGTGACCTGCGGCGATCCTTGCGGTGTCGGCCCTGAGATCGTCTTGCGCGCCGTGGCGGAGGAGGCCACGGCGAAGAAGGCGCGGCTGGTCGTCCTCGGTGGGGAAAAGCACCTCCGGCGACTGGCGCGTGAACTGAAGATCCGCTGGCCGTTTGCCCACGTTGTCGACGAGGTTCCCGCAAGTCGTCGTTGGGAGAGGCCGGTGCTGGTGGACCTCGGCCCCGGCAACGAGGAATGGCTGCCCGGCAAGATTTCCGCCGGTGCGGGCAAGGTCGCGGTGGTGGCCATCGAGAGGGCCGTGACCATGGCTCTCGACAAGCAGGTCGACGGCATCGTCACCGCGCCGATCCACAAGGAGGCCCTCTCTCTTGCAGGTTGCTCCGATCCCGGGCACACGGAGATGCTCGAGCGACTCAGCGGCGCGCGCAAGGTGGGCATGCTCTTCTGGACTCCCGAAATGGCTGTGGGGCTGCTGAGCACCCACATGTCTCTGCGCGAAGCGATGAAAAAGATTCGCTGCTCGCGTATCGCCGAAATGCTCATCCTCTTCCACGACCAGTGGCAGCGGTTCTTCGGCGTGGCGCCTCATATCGCTGTCGCTGCGCTCAACCCTCACGCCGGTGAGGGGGGACGCTTCGGTCACGAAGAGATCCAGGAAATCCAGCCGGCGATCGAAAAGGCGCGAGAAAAGGGGCTGCGAGTCGATGGTCCGATTCCCGCCGACAGCGTCTTCGCCATGGCTCGGGAAGGACGCTTCGACCTGGTGCTGGCGCTCTATCACGACCAGGCGACGATCCCGGTCAAGCTCGTTTCCCGTCAGAAGTCGGTCAACGTCACTGTCGGTCTGCCCTTCGTGCGCACCTCGGTGGATCACGGTACGGCGATGGACATCGCCGGTAAGGGGGTGGCCAGTGCGGAGAGCCTCGTGGCGGCGATCCGGCTCGCCGCCCGCCTCTCCCGACGCTGAGAACCGGGTCTGCGCTGCTCGCTGTTGTCAGCGGTGTCGGCGTGACGAGCGTCGGGCTTCCTCCCCGCCCAGGGGCAGGCTGGCGGAAGCGTCCAGTTCTTCGATGTGATTGGCGCCGGTCTCGAGAACCTCGATACCCGCCCGGGCGATCATCGCGGCGTTGTCTCCACAGTATTTCAGCGGGGGAATCGCCAGGGCCAGGGAGTGCTCGTCGGCCAGGCGGGTGATCTCCTGCCGCAAAAGCCGGTTGGCCGCCACGCCGCCGGCGAGGACGAGCGAACGGGGCCGATCGGCCCGCAGGGCCTGGCGGGTGCGCCGCACCAGCTCCCGCACCACCGCGTAACGAAAGGAAGCCACCAGGTCGATCATGGTTTGGGGTGGATCGGCTTCGGGGTGGGGTAGCGGCGTGATTCCGGCCCGGCTCATGTGCTCGCGTACGGCGGTCTTGTAGCCCGAAAAAGAGAAGGCCGCGCCGTCCTTGATACGAATTTCTCCGAAGTGGAAGGCCTGGGGATCCCCCCGCGCGGCCAGGCGATCGATGGCGGGGCCACCGGGATAGGGCAGTCCCATCATCTTGGCGGCTTTGTCGAAGGCTTCCCCCGCGGCGTCGTCCCGGGTGCGAGCGAGTTGCTGGTACGCTCCGAAGGCCCGCACGCGCCACAGGGCGGTGTGGCCGCCGGAGACGACAAGGGCCAGGGCCGGAAAGGGCAGCAACGGGGCCTCCAGCCAGCCGGAGGCGATGTGGCCCTCCAGGTGGTTGACTCCCACCACCGGCAGGTGGCGGGTCAGGGCCAGAGCCCGCACGAAGTTGACCCCCACCAGCAGACAGCCCACCAGGCCCGGCCCGCGGGTGACGGCCAGACCCTCGATGCTTTCCAGATCGGTATCCGCCTCGGCGAGGGCCCGGTCGACCACCGTTCGGATCCGCCCCAGGTGATGGCGTGCGGCGATCTCGGGTACCACGCCGCCGTAGGGGGCATGAAGCGCCACCTGTGAGGAGACGACGCTCGAAAGCAGGCGGCGGCCGTCGGCCACGGCCGCCGCGGTCTCGTCGCACGAGGATTCGACAGCCAGCACTCTCACCGGGGCTCTCCCCGCGTCGCCGGCTCCACCAGGGCCACGGCGAGTCCGTCGGGCGTAGGCAGGCAGGCGCTGGTGCGTTGGGCGAAGAGGCGATGCAACTCGAGCACGGCCCGACGCTCGGCGGCATGGCTGTCGTCGAGCCCCGGCGGCGGCGGCGCCAGGTGCCCGAAGAGGTAGGCGTTGTCGGCGATCACCAGGCCTCCGGGTCGAAGGTGATCGAAGGCCCAACGGGCGTAGGCCGCATAGCCCGTCTTGTCCGCGTCGATGAACGCGGCATCGAAGGGCCCCCGCGATGCCAGCAGGTCGAAGTGCTCCCGGGCGTTGCCGGGGACGATCTCCACCCTTTCGGCGACTCCCGCCGCGTCGAAGACCCGCGCGGCCGCCCGGGCATGCCGCGGATCCATCTCGCAGGTCAGAAGCCGGCCCTCGGGGCCCAGGGCATCGAGGATCCACAGGGCCGAATAGCCCGAAAGGGTGCCGAACTCCACCACCCGGCGGGCACCGATCGCCCGCAGCAGCAGCCGCAGGATGCGCCCGTCGCTCGCCGAGATCTGGATCCGTGGCAGGTCGTACTGCTCGAGGGCGGCGAGAGCCTCGGCCAGCCCCGGTGGGTGCCCGCCGTAGATCTCCTCGACCAGTGCGAGGATCTTCGGGTCGTGGTAGACGCCGCCGTCGCGGCTTTTCGGGTCGGCCATCGCGGCTCCTGGAGATCGAGTGCCCGGGGAATCATCGCCCGCTCCGGCGTATGGGCGCAAATGGGCCGACAAAATGGAGCCGCCAGCGCGCTCGGTGCTGAATCCGGCCGCCCGTGCCATCATGGAGCGGGTCGCAACAGCAACGACCCGAGGGCGGAAGACCATGAAAGTCCTCGCGGAAATCCAGGTGATCCCCATCGGCGTCGGCGTCTCGGTGCGCGAGCCGGTGCGGCGCGCCCACCAGCTTCTGGTCGAGTCGGGGCTGGAAGTGCAACTCCACGCCTACGGCACCAACGTGGAAGGGGAACTCGACGAGGTGCTCGACGCGATTCG
Source organism: Acidobacteriota bacterium (assembly GCA_030949985.1). Taxonomy (NCBI): domain Bacteria; kingdom Pseudomonadati; phylum Acidobacteriota; species Acidobacteriota bacterium. Next base: position 54,310 of record JAUZRX010000060.1, on the reverse strand, counting down.
GCGGATCCACGAGATCCTGCACGCCGAGGGTGTTCCCCGCCTGTCCACGGCGGTCAAGATCGGCTCGCGCACCGACAAGGAAGTCAGTCTCGCGGGAAAGCTCTTCTCGTGAGGCCTTACTACGACCGGGGCGACCGACACCGGCGCTTGCCGGGCTGGTGCCGCTGGGGCCTGGGGGCGGCGGGCGTGACACTGGTGACCTTCGTCCTGCTCGCTCGCCTGCCGGGGCTGGTGGAGGCGGTCTACGCGCGTCGCGTCTATCCCCTCGTGGCCCGCGTCCTCGCCGGCTCGAGCGCTTGGCTGCCCTTCTCCCTGGCCGAGTTTTCCTTCCTGTTGGTGGGCCTGGCGGTGCTCGGAGCCCTGGTCTTCGGCTATCGCGGCGCCCGACGCCGGGGGGCGGGGGGAATCACCGCTGCCTTCTCCGGGCTGGTGCGGGCCCTGGCTGTCGGGGGCTGGGCTTGGAGCCTCTTCGTCGCCCTGTGGGGTCTGAACTATCTGCGCGATCCTCCCGTGGCGATCTTCCGGCTCGGGCCCCCGCCCGCGGCGGAAGTCGCCGGGCGGTGGCGCGAGCGCATCGGCGAGCGCCTCGACCTGCTGCGCGACGGTCTCGAGGAGGATTCCCGGGGCGTGATCCGCACGCCGGAGGATCTGCCCGCCCTCGACCGCCGGATCCGCGAGCTGGAAGCCGCCGCGGCGGCCGACCTGGGTCTGCCGCGGCCCGCCGGTGGGCGCACCAAGGTCTTCCTGAGCAGCCCCCTTCTACTGCGCTGGGGTGTGTCGGGCACCTATGGTCCGTTCACCGGCGAACCCAACGTGGTGCTGCCCGCCCCCCCGGGATTGTTGCCGGCCATTATGGCCCACGAGCGGGCGCACCTGGCCGGGATGGCCTGGGAAGAGGCTGCCTCTTTCCTCGGCCTGCTGACGCTCTGGCGCTCCGACGATCCGCGGTTGCGCTACTCCGCCTGGCTGAGCCTGTGGCTCGAACTGAACCCGACCACCTCGGGACGCTCGCCAGCCGTTCGGCGGGACCTGCGGGCCATCGCGGCCTTTTCCCGCGCCCACAGGGGCTGGGAAGCGCCGGCGGTGCGCCGCACCTACAGCGCCTACCTCGAGGCTCACGGCGTGACCGGGGGGACGGCCAGCTACTCGCGGGTGGCCGATCTGGCCCTGCGTTATCTGAGCAGTTCCGGTATGCCCCGGGCGCTGGAGCCCTGAATCCGGGCATGCGCGGGCTGTGCCGAAAGGTGGATCGACTACCGCATCGACGCCGTGCGGGCGGGGCGGGAGAGGCTCTTGTCGCGCACGACGGGCAGTGACCAGGTAGAGCTGTACTTCCGCGGATCCCTCCCGGGATCCGCGGCGACGAGAGTCCCCGATCTTCAGGGGCCAGGACAGTCGATCTTCCACGACGGGTTTTCGTCATTGAAGGCCCGGCAGGCCGCCACGGCCTCGTCGAAGACGCTCAGCACCTCCTCCGCCTCGCAACCTCCGGCGGTGGTGCCTGCCAGGTGGAAGCGATGGTCGGCTTGCGGACCGCGGGCGGTGGCCGCGACCAGCACGCCGTCCCGCAAGGTGTAGCGGTAGACCGTCGACCCCGCTCCGCCCTGCGGCCTACCCGCGGGATCGACGACCGCCAGACCGCCGCTGCGTTCCCGACGCAGGTTCAGCTCGAGCGGGCGATAGTCGTGCAGCCCGTCGGGCGCGAGAGAGATTCCGCCCTGCGCGACCATCGTCTCCCAGCGTTCGGCGAGAGAGGCGGGATCGGGGCCGATCAGTCGGACCCACGCCTCGGTCGTGGGGCCGCGGTGGATTTCGATCACCTCTTCTGCGCTGTCGGATGCGACCGTTTCCACGATGGGGGCCTCTCCCAGGGGAGGCCATGCGAGCCATGCGTGGTGGCGGCGCTCGGGATCGAAGAAACGCTCGTCTCCTTCCGCGTGGAGGACCCAGGATCCGGGTAGAGAGACCTTGCCCGACAGCGGGTCGAGATCCGAACCGAGCGAGGCCTCGAGGCTGCAGGTCTCTGTCACCTCGAACGCATTGCCGAGGTAGTGCAGGCCCGAGTGGAACTGGTGGGCCAGGACGTGGTAGGTGCCCACGTTCATACCGGGTGGAACGGTGAACTCCATCCGACCGTCGGAAATCCGCAGGACATCCTCCAGGGCCGGATTGGTGCGAACGACCGCAAGGTCGAACCAGCCCACCGACAGGGCCCGCGACGGGTCGAGAGCGACCGCTCCGATTTGCACGCTGCCCGGAAGATCGGTGGCGGAGCGAAGTGACGCATGCAGCGGATCGAGAGAGGTGTCAAAGACCTTCAGGCCCAGGCTGTCGCTGATGTAGAGCTGGTCGCCCACCGCGGTCATGTCTCGTGTGGCGTGTACCGGTCGCAGCCAGGCGTCCGCCCGCCGGGATCCTTTTTCGAGGACGGCTACGGTACTCAGGGAACCGACGTAGAGATGATTGCCGACGATGGCGCACCGGTGAGGGAACTGTCCGAGGACCTGTGGCGTCTCCCACACCATCTCGGGAGCCTCGGGGTTGCCGATGTCGGCCTTGAACAGGCCGTTGGTGGAGGAGACGATGTAGGCGTCCGACCCATCGAGACAGACGTCATCGAAGATGACGTAGTTGCCCCATGCGCTCCGTGCGGGGATGCGGCCCACTTCGACGGGATGCAGGGGGTCGGCGGCGTCGACGATCAGCAGGGCCCGGTCCTGGACGATGTAAAGCCACGAGCCCCGCACGACGAGGCGAACTCCCGTCAAGTTCGGGATCTGCGCCACGGCGGTCGGCGCCTCGGGATTCGAAAGATCGAAGACGGTCAGCCCGGGACTCCTCCCGGACAGCGCGTAGAGCAGGCCCTGGCCGACAGCCAGGTCGTTGGGATCGCCGGCCTCGTCGATGCGGCCGATGCGCTCCGGGCCTCGAGGGCCGTCGAGGCGCCAGATTTCCACACCTTCTTTCACGCCGACGTAGAGCCGATCGTCTGAGGCCGCCATGCTCCTGCGGATGGTGGAACGGTCCTGGAAGTGGAACAGCGGCGCGGGGCGCTCGACCCGCCGCGCGTCGATTCGGTGACGGAGCGAGTAGAGCCCTTCGATGATCCACGGCCCGTGCAGAATCAGCGTGTCGGGGTGATGGAGCGATCCGCCGATGGCCTCGATCTCCACCAGCGCGGCCGGGTCGCTGACATCGAACAGCGCCGTGCGACTGGCCAGGCGGGCAACGAGCCGGTGGCCGTCGACATCATCGACATCGAAGCGGGACACGCCGGCGGGAAAGCCTCCCAGAAGATCCGGCGTGGCGGGATCGGAGATGTCGAAAATGACCAGGCCTTGTGGGTAGGAATAGAGGTAGAGGCGTTCGCGGGAGACCTGGATTTTGCGCCAAGGCATGTAGGAACGGCTCGAATAGACGATCTGCGGGGCGTCAAGGTCGCGGTGGTCGATGACGAGCAAACCCGTCGAAAACCCTCCGCCATAGAGGAAGCCGCCCTCCAGGGTGAAGTCCGTGAAGCCGGGGCGCGTTTCGATCCGGCTGCGTTCGATGGGGTATGCGGGATCCGTCAGGTCTACGAAGTGGTAGCCATCGAATTCGGACCACACTGCGGTGGAGCCGTCGATCGCCAGCGAGATGAGATAGATGCTCGACGGGATCTCCAGTCGCCCCACGGCCGTCGGGCTGCCGGGATCGCTGGCGTCGATGACGACCAGAAAAGACCGCCAGTTTTCCCAGTCGAAGACGGCGACCAGGGCCAGGTCCTGGTCGAGATCCATGGCGGTGATCTCCCCCTCCAGGGTGAGTCTCGCGATCTCGATCAAGCGGCCGTCAGGCTCGAGTTGCAGCAGGACGAGAGTGTTTTCACGGGCGCCGTAGAACAGATCGCCACGATGATCGAGTTTCGCAACGCTGTCCTCCGGGCCCAGATCGACGATGCCCCCTTCCACGAGCGCGACCTGCATGTCCTCGGCGAAACCGCTTCCCGAGAGAGTGACGGCGGTACTCGCGGTGGGGCTGCCCGAGTCGGGTTCGAGAGTGTCGAGCCGGGGCTGCCGGGCGAGCGCGCCGCGGACGGCCAGGGTGGCGACGATGACCGTGGCGAGCAGAACGAGCGATGGGCGGTGACGGTTTTCGTTGGCGTGCATGTTTCCCTCTTCGGGGCCTGGCCGGTCCGGACCCTCTTGGCGATGGCGCGCAAGGAGGACCCGTCCTGCACGCATCGGCCATCCTTGAACCAGCGCGGGTCACGACGGCGAAGTTACGTTTCCCGGATCCTTCGATCCATACAAGTCGGAGTTTTTGTTGGTTAGTCCGATCCTGACATGGACGAGCCCCCGGGTGGGGCCGACCGGAGGGACGTGGTGACCTGTTATCATGTCGTCCTCGTCCCTGCCGGGAGTTTCCGGATGCCTTCCGCTTCGACGCGACAGCCTGGAGCCGCATGGGCCCGCCGGGTGGGTTTCTGGGGCGGTTCGCTGGGGGCGGTGGCGTTGCTCGTGCTCGGCCGTGGCGCCGGCGAGCAGGCCCTGGTCTGGCGCATGGCGGCAGTGGCGGTGCTGATGGCCTGCTGGTGGGTCAGCGAGGCCTTGCCCCTGGCGGCCACCGGGTTGGTGCCCGTGGTGGCCTTTCCGCTGCTGGGCATCATGCCTGTCGCCGACGTCAGTCGGCAGTACGGCCATCACCTGATCCTGCTCTTTCTCGCCGGTTTCCTGCTCGCGCTGGCCCTGGGGCGCTGGGAACTCGACCGCCGCCTGGCGCTGAGCATCGTGGCGGTGATGGGGGATCGGACCCGGGTGATCATTCTCGGCCTGATGGTGGCCACCGCCTGGCTCTCCATGTGGGTCAGCAACTCGGCGACGGCGGCGATGATGATGCCGGTGGGCCTGGCGCTGACCGAGCATGCAGCCTCCGAGGTTCGCGGCCTGCAAGGGGTGGACGTCCGCCCCGGACGCTTCCGTTTCGGCGTGGCGGTCATGCTGGGTACGGCCTATGCAGCTTCCATCGGGGGTGTGGGCACCCTCGTGGGCACGCCGCCCAACGTGCTGCTTGCCGCCGTGCTGGAGGATCTGGCGGGCATCCACGTGGGTTTCGGCCAATGGATGCTGGTTGGAGTTCCTGTCGTGGTGCTGACCCTGCCCGTGGTCTGGCTCTGGTTGGTGCGGGTGGCCTATCCACCGGAGGTCGAGCGCCTGCCCGGAGGACGCCGACTGGTCCGGGAAGAGCTGAGTCGCCTCGGGGCCTGGACTCCCGGGGCGCGCCGCACCGCAGTGATCATCACCCTGACCGCGGTGGCGTGGATCAGTCGCGAGTTGTGGCAGGGGTGGATCGCTGACGAGGGCATGCTCAACGACGCCGCGGTGGGTGTCGCCGGAGCGCTGGCGCTCTTCCTCACGCCTTCCGGAACGGGGGGCCGCCTGCTCGAACGGGATGCCTGGCGAGAGGTGCCTTGGAACGTGCTGCTTCTTTTCGGAGGCGGGCTGGCGCTGGCCAGGGGCGTGATCGACACCGGCCTGGCCCGGGTGCTCTCTCGGGGGGTCGTTGCGCTGGGAGAGATGCCGCCGCCCGTCTTCCTGACGCTCGTCGTGCTGGTCGTGATGAGTTTGACGGAGTTCGCTTCCAACACCGCTTCGACGGCGATGATTCTGCCTCTGCTGGCGGTGGCGGCCGCCGGTCTCGGCCTGGAGCCGCCGATCCTGATGATTCCGGCCGCACTGGCTGCGTCGATGGCCTTCATGATGCCCGCCGGGACGCCGCCCAACGCCATCGTCTTCGGGACCGGCTACGTGCGGATATACCAGATGATCAAGGGGGGGCTGGGGGCCAACCTGATAGCTCTGGTGGTGATTGTGATCACCACGTTGGTGGTGGTTCCACGCCTGTTCTGAGCGCTTGCTGCGACGGGTCCGGCGTGTCGTCCACGGCGACCCGCAGATCCACGTGCCGGCGCCGCAGCCAGAGGACCCCGAAGAGGTCGGCGATGCCCCGCCACAGGCGGTTGTGCAGGCCGTACTTGGCCTCTCCGTGAATCCGGGGGCGGTGGTTCACCGGCATCTCCACCACCCGGGCGCCGTACATCTGCACGAGGGCGGGTAGAAAGCGATGCATGCCGTTGAAGGGGGGGACCCAGCGCAGCAGCTCGGTGCGGTAGATCTTCAGTGAGCAGCCCACGTCGCTGATCGAATCCTGGAGCAGGGTGCTGCGAACGCGATTGGCCACCCGGGAAGAAAGCCTCCGCAGCCAGTCGTCCCGCCGCGTGGCCCGGATGCCCGAGATCACGTCGTTGTCCCCCAGGGCGTCGAGCAGGCGGGGGATGTCGGCGGGGTCGTTCTGGAGGTCGGCGTCGAGGGTGACCGTCAGCGCGCCCCGGGCGCGCATGAAGCCCGCGGCCAGGGCCGCCGACTGACCGCTGTTGCGGGTCATCCGGACGATGCGGACCCGGGGATCTTCCGCGGCGCCCCGGCGCAGCGCGGCCAGGGATCCGTCGGTGCTCGCGTCATCGACACAGATCACCTCGTAGGACTCCCGGCGGCTCTCCAGCGCAGCGCGGATCTCGCCCAGCAGGAGAGGGATGTTCTCTTCTTCGTTGTAGACGGGGATGACGATCGACAGGTCCAAGGGCTGGTTCATGGGGGGCTCAGGGTACTCTTCAGCGGCCGGAGGGTCCACTGCCGGAGCGGACGTAGAGCGTGCTATAGGCCAGGGCGAGACTGCGAGCCGGGCGGAAATGGACCTCGCGTCGCCAGAGGGTGCGCAGCAGCCGGGGGAACTCGCCGCAGCGCCGGCTTCGCTCGAGTCCGCACGCCGCGGCGGCCCGGTCGAGTTCTCCGGGTCGTACGAAGAGGCGCGGATCGTGCGTTCCGCGGGGTACCAGGCCCACCCCTTCGGCCAGGTAGACCGCCAGCCAGCGTGCCGACAGCGTACGGTTGATCGTGTTGACGTAGAGCGTGCCGCCTGCCCGCAGCAGGCGGGCGGCTTCCCTCACCGCGCGGGCCGGGTGCTCGAGATGCTCCAGCACGTCGGCGAGCAGCACGTGGTCCGCGCAGCCGTCGGGCAATGGAGCCTGATGGAGATCGGCCCGGGTCCAGCCGATGCGTCGCTCAGCGGCGTGATCCCTGCCCGTGCCCAGGCTGGCGGGGGAGAGATCGACGGCCACGACATGAGCCCCTGCACGGGCCAGCGGCTCGGCGAGCAGGCCGCCCCCGCAGCCCAGGTCCACGACCAGGCGGTCGCGCAGATCGTCGCCCAGCCAGCGCCGCAGCCATCGCCAGCGAAAGATGTTGATCGTGCGCAGCGAGGCAAAGGTCCGGGACCGTTCATCCCACCATTCCCCGCCATGAACGTCGTAGATGTCGAGACGATTGCGTTTCACCCGGAATGCTGACCGGCCGGCGCGTCGGAGCGGTGAATCAGCCAGAGGTTGCGGCCATAGATGAACAGGCCCATGCCCTGGCCGAGAATGAACACCGGGTCGAGGCGATGGATCGCGTAGCTCAGGAGGATCATCCCCCCCGCCACGCTGAAGTACCAGAAGGCCCGGGGAACGACACTCCGCTTTTTCTTTTCCGAAGCGATCCACTGCACGAGGAAGCGCATCGAGAACATGGCCTGGCCGGCAAAGCCGACCGTCATCCAGATCACGTCAGTGCTGGGCATGGTTGTTGTCGTCCTCCCTGGCTTCCATCGGTCCCACGATGCTACCAGCGAGCGAGAAGGAGTTCCGAGCAGAATCCGGGGCCCATGGCCGCGAGCACTCCCATGGTTCCCGGAGCGGGCCTGGCGTGGCGCATGGTGTGCTCGAGCACGAGCAGCAGCGAAGCGCTGGAGAGGTTGCCTTTTTCCTTCAGGCAGTGCCAGGTGGCGGCCAGGTGGCTTTCATCCAGGCCCAACGCGTGCTGGAGGGCCATCAGGATTTTCGGGCCCCCGGGGTGACAGACCCATGATCCGATGGCGTCGCGTTCGAGGCCGTGGGCCGTCAGCAGAGCGTCCACGTTGCCCACGATGTTACTGCCCACGACTTCCGGGACCGTGGCGGAAAGAACGATCTCGAAGCCTTTCTCCGAGATCTTCCAGCCCATCACGTTTTCTGTGGCCGGATAGAAGAACGCGCGATTGTCCAGCAACTCCGGCCCCGCGTTCCGGGCGGGATGCTCGGCGCCGACCAGCACGACGGCGGCCGCTCCGTCGGCGAACAGGCAGGAGGCCACCAGGTTCTTCACCGACAGGTCGGTGCGCTGGAAAGTCAGCGAGCAGAGTTCCACCGACAGCAGCACCGCCACCTGATCGGGATAGGCCTTGAGATAGTCCGCCGCCCGGGCCAGGCCGCTGGCGCCGGCCACACAGCCCAGGCCGAAGATCGGGGTCCGTTTGACCCGGGGCGGAAGACCGAGGCGATTGGCCAGCAAGGCGTCGACGCTGGGTGACGAGATCCCGGTCACGGAGACGAAGTAGATGGCGTCGACGTCGGCGGGTCCCACCCCGGCTTCATCGAGGGCCCGGGTGATGGCCTGTTCCCCGAGTTCCACGGCGGTGCCAATCCACAGGTCGTTGGCCTGGCCGAAGGTCTCGATGGCTCCGTAGCGCGAAAGGGGGACGGAGAGATGACGCCGCTCGACCCGCGTGCTCTCGATGAAGGCTTCGAGGCGCCGGACCACGTTCTCCGGTGGCCGCCAGGTCCGGAGCATCTCCTCGAAAATCTCTTGCTGGGTGTGGACGTGGGGCGGAAAGGCCGTGGCCACGGCGGCGATGCGGGCACCGTCCGCCGTCATGAGTGCGGCTCCAGATGCAGCGCGATGAAGATGGTCACCCGCGGGTCGACCTTGATGAAGCCCAGCACCCGCGGCGGCTTGATCGAAAAGGCGGGCATTTCGAGATCGGCGCGGCCCACGACCTTCCAGCCGTCGCCCTCCTCGGGCAGAAGGGTGACCTCCATCGCCAGCGGCCGGGAGACCCCATGGATGCTGATCGTGCCCCGGGCGATACCCGAGAGGGAGCCGGCGTCTTCCCGCGCGCCGAGTTCGAAATCCTCCAGATCGAAAGCGATCAGGGGGTAGCGATCTGTTTCGAGCCGCTTGTACATCTGCCTGTCGCGGCCCTTGTTGTCGGTATCCAGGGAAGCGGCCTGGACCTCGATATGCGCCCGGGGCTGCCGGCCGGGGTCCCGGGGGTCGAAGCGGACGCGCCCACTGACCTGCGTGGTGCGACCGGTAAAGTCGTGAAGTGTGCTCGCCCCCTCGAAGCCGACTTCGGAAGATCCTGCAAGCAACTCGTATTCCACGGTTTGCGCCAGAACGGGGAGGCATCCAGCGGCCATCGTCACCAGGACTACGGCGACGACCACTCGGCAATGGACCGGAAGAGACATGTCGACCTCGCGCAAAAACAAGTGACGGGACGCTCCTGCCGGCACTGCGGCATCGGCACTGCGGCATCGGCAATGCGGCATGAAGCTCGACTCGGGCCTTCCTTTCGACCCTACACCCGCGCCGGGGCCGGCGCTAGCGGAGCAGGGGCGCGGCCCCCCCCGGGGGGTAGACGGACTCTGCTATCGTGCGTTGCGGCGTTCCCGGCGGGGCGTCGAGCAGTGGACCGGAGGTGGGCGGCGGCGGTGAGTACCCGGCGGACAAAGACTCGAATTCCGGGGCGAGGTGGAGCGCTGGCGCTGCTCGCCCTGCTGGCCCTGCCCTCGGCGTGGCTGGCCTGGATCGGCAACACGGTCGAGGTCGATCCATCCAACGGGGCGATGAAGTCCGTCGGCACCCCCCAGGCCCGGGATTACCAGCGGCGTGTCGAGCTCTTCGGTGAGGACCACCTGGTGCTCGTGGCCGCTCCCGGCGAGGGCTCTTCCGACGCCTTCGAACAACTCGCCGACGACCTGTTCGAAATCGAGGGCGTCGAAGATGTGGTCGACCTTCCCACCGACCGCACGGCCTGGCCCGTGCTGGCCGTGCTGCTTGGTGGTGACGGACGGGGCGGGGGCTACGCGGGACCCGCCCGCGAGGTGCTCCGGCGGGTGAAGCGCTTCGGTGGTGAACGGGAATGGCTCGTCACCGGTCAGCCTATCGCGGAAATCGCCATCGCTCACGGCGTGCGACAAGAGAGTCGTCGCCTGCTGCCATGGGTACTGGCGGTGCTCGTCACGGTGCTGGGGCTGCGCTACCGGAGGGCCGGGTACCTGCTCGCTGTGCTGTCTCCCCCCCTTCTGGCCATCGCTTGGATCAGCGGCGCCTACGTGCTGCTGGGGTATCGGCTCGACCCCGTCTCGAGCCTGCTCCAGCCCGTCTTGTTGACCGTGGGCGTGGCCGGGTCGGTGCACCTGGTCGAAGCCTTCCGCCGCTATCGCAGCCAGGGGCGGCAGCCGGATGCCGCATTGCGGGAGGCGTGGCGCGAGATCGCCTTTCCGGCGCTGCTGACCGTCGCGACCACCGTGGCGGGCTTTCTCACACTCGGTGTCCATCTGATTCCCGCGGTTCGGCGCTTCGGCCTTTTCGCCGCCTTGGGCGTCGTGGTGGCCGGGGTCCTGGCCTTCCTGGCCGGTTCAGCCTGGTTGCTCGTGGCTCCCGGCCCCGCGGGATCGAGTCGGTCCGGGGGGGGGCAGGAGGGGGAAGGCTGGCGGACGCTGGCCGCGTGGCTGGCCCGCCGACGGCGAGGTGTGCTGCTAGCCTTCGTGCTGCTGACCGCGGTGGCCGTCACCCAATGGCCCCGGTTGAAGGTGGATACGGATCCCGTCGGCGTCCTTCCGGCATCGAGTGCTTTTCGTCGCGATTTCCATCGCCTGGCCGGGCAACTCGGAGGCGTGGAGATCTTCGACCTGCTCATCCCCGCCGCCGACCGGGAACGCGTCACCCCGCTACGCCGGATGCTGCTGGACCTGCCCCAGGTGGTGGAGGTCGTCGACGAACAGCAGGCCGCGAGCGGCGAGACGCTGCTGACCGCCGTGATGGTGCCGTCGAGCACGTCTCTGCGTTTCAAGCTCTTCGACGCCGTCGAAGCCGGTGCCGCCGCCCTGGGGTCGCCGGGCAGTCGGGCGGTGGGGACCCTGGTGCGGGTGGCCCGGGATTCCCAGCGCCTGGTACGCGACCAGCTTCTGGCAAGCCTCTTGACTCTGATCGTGCTGCTGGTGGCCGGGTTCTGGGCGTCCCGCCGGCTCTCCCTGGCCCTGGTCGGTGTCGTCCCCAACCTGGTGCCGGCCATCGTCGTCTACGGCGCGATGGCGCTGGCGGACCGGCCGGTTTCCGTGGCCACGGCCATGATCGCTTCGGTGATGTTGGGCCTGGTCGTCGACGACACGCTGCATTTTCTCGTGCGCTACGCCCGCGCCGAGCGCCGGGGACTCGATCCGGCCGCCGCTGTCAGCGAGGCGATGAGGACGGCCGGGGCGCCGATCGTCTTCACCTCGCTGGTGCTCTCGGCAGGCTTCGCCGTCCCGCTCTTTTTCGGCACCCTGGTGACGACCCGGGAATTCGGCGCCCTGGCCGTGGCCACGATCCTGCTGGCGCTGGTTGCCGACCTGTTGCTGCTGCCGGCGGTACTCCTGCGCCGCCCGGGACTCGCCGCCGCGTCCTCCGGTCTTCACTGACCGGCGCGGGTCGGTTCAGCCCCGGTGCCGGGAGAACCCTACCGTGCCGTGGGAGTTGGGGCTCATGATGGGTATGATCCCAGGTGCGGCGTACGGGAGGAAACCGATGACTCGGGGTGAAGCGGTCGACGTGCTGATTGTCGGTGCCGGCCCTGCGGGGTCGAGTCTGGCCCTGCGACTGGCTCGGGCGGGTTGCCGGGTCCGGCTTGTCGATCGCGCTGTTTTTCCCCGCTTCAAGCCCTGCGGCGAGTTCATCAGTCCCGAATGCCTGCCGATACTCGATGACCTGGGAGCCCTCGAGCCGCTGCTCGACGCCGGAGCCCACCGCGTGGAGGGCATGCGGCTTTTCGGCTGGGGGCAACGGGCCCACGGTTGCTACGGGAGGGTGGCCCGGGGGAGTGGCGGGGACCACTGGGGCCTGGGTCTGCGGAGGGAGGTCTTCGACCGGATTCTGCTCGACCGGGCCCGGGCCCGGCGAGGGGTGGAGTTCGCCGAAGGCGTGCGCATCGGCCACCTTCTGCGGGACGGGCGGGGGCGCGTGGTCGGTGCGGCGGGTACCGATCGCAGCGGGCGGGAAGTCGAATTCAGAGCGCGGTTCACGGTGGGCGCCGATGGGGTTCGCTCGCGCGTGGTTCGGGACCTGGGACTCGCCCGGCCCACACGGTGGCTCCGGCGCCATGCCCTGGTGGCTCGCTACGAGGGTGTACCGCCCCTCGACACCGGCGAGGTGCATCTCTTCGATAGCGGATACTTCGCCGGTTGCAGCGTCGACCAGGGACTTTTCACGCTGAACCTCGTCATGGCCAGCCGGTCGCTGCAGGGAAGTGATCTCGACTCGATCTTGGACTCCCGGGCGGCGGATCATCCCTCCCTGGGGCCCCGCCTGGCGCGGGCCCGCCGGGTGGAACCGGTGCGGGCCATCGGGCCGCTGGCCTTCAGCACCACCCGGCAGGTCGTCCCCGGTGCGGCCCTTGTGGGGGACGCCTGCGGCTACGTGGACCCCATGACCGGCGAGGGCATCTCCTTCGCCCTGCGGGGGGCGGAGATTCTGGCGGGGGAACTGGTGCGTGCCCTGGCCGAGGTGGAAGTGCCGGGTCCCCGGGAGCTGGCGGCCTATCCGCATCTCCGCCGGAAGGAGATCGGCTTTCGCCTGCGCCAGGCCCGGGGATTGCAGCGGGGGGTGGCCCATCCCTGGCTGGCGCGTGCGGTGCTCACCCTGCTGGCCCGCCGGCCGGCCCTGGTGGATCTGCTGGTCGAGCGCACCGGGGGAGTCGCTCCGCCGCGTGCGGTGCGCGGCCCCTGGCCCTGGCTGCGCGCTCTGGCCGTGCGCTGACCGGGCGGGCCTTTTTCGCTTGCGGGACATAGTTTGGCCCTCGTAGCGCCACCTCGTGGAGAGGTGGCCTCCGGGAGGAAAGATGTCTCGCGTGCTGCCCGCAGCCCTGGTTTTCGCCGGGATCGTCCTGACCCGGGCCGCCGCCGAGCCGCCCCAGGTCGTCGAGGAACCCCGTGTGCCCTTTGGCGTGATCATCGCCGAACAGGCCCGGGCGTCGTTTACGCTCCGCGGAGCCGGGGCCCGGGCGGCGGGGATGGGCGGGGCGTTTACCGCCGTGGCCGACGACGCGACCGCGGCTTCTTTCAATCCTGCCGGCCTGGCTCAACTTCGGCTTCCGGAGATCTCTGTCGTCTATTCCAGCCAGCGGCTGGAAGATCGCTACACGGGCTTCGTTTCCTTTGGCGAGACGCCGCCCCTGCGGTTGACGGACTCTTCCGACACCTTTGGTCGTGACGGTTTGAACTTCGTTTCCGCCACGCTGCCCTTCCGGATGGCCGGGAAGCACTGGGCCGTGCAGATCTCCGAGCAGCGCATGGTGAATTTCGACTATGACGCCGTGTTCACATTCTTTGGTGACCAGGCGGATGGTTCGGCCCGCCTGGCGTCCATCGTGCAGAGCAGCCAGCAGGCCGGGTCGATCAAGGCCCGCACGGTGTCTCTGGCCGTGGAGCTGACCGACCGGACCCTGGTCGGGGCCGCCTACAACAGCTGGGACGGTCAGTGGGACTTCACCAGCTTCAACGCCCGAGCGTTGATCGGTGCTCCCACCGACGAGTTTTTCTTCGCCTACACCCAGGCTTCCCGCCTGCGGGCCCGGAACATCGACCTGGGAATCCTGTTGCGCTATCCGCACTTCCGCGTCGGCGTGCGCTACCGGCGCAGTTTCGACGCCGCGTACTCGTTCTCCGGTGACACGGACAGCAACGTGCCGCTGAGCCTGACCTCGCTGCCGCCGATCGACACCAGTCTGCACTGGCCCAGCTCGCTGAACGTGGGAGTCAGCCTGCAGCTCTCCGAGCGCTGGCTGATGGCGCTGGACTGGGGGCGGACCGACTGGCAGGAGTTCACCTTCGACCCCGGCGACAAGGTGCAGGTCGGCTTCTTCGACCTGCTCAGCGCCGGACAAACCACCAGCGGGGTCAGCTCCGACTGGCGCATCGGCAGCGAGTACCTGTTCTTCATCGGCAACGCGGTGGTGCCGGTCCGGGCCGGCGTCTTCCGCGAACCCTATCCGACTCGCGACCTGGTGACCCGGGAGCGGCTCGTGCGGCGAGGCTTTTCGGTGGGCGCCGGAATCAAATGGAGAACCGTGGCCGCCGATCTGACCCTTTCCCGCACCCGCGCCGATGCCGAAGTCAGCCGCTTTTTCATGCCCGCCAGCCTGGATACCCAGAGCCTGGTGTTCAATTCCTTCGGCAACCTGGAGAAGACCGAGACGACGATCATCGCCTCGTTGATCGTCCAGATTCCCGAGGGAAGCCGGCTTTCACGGATCCTGCGCCGGATCTTCGTGGGCCCCGGGGACGATGACTGAGTGGCGCGGCCGGCCCCCCGGGACGCTCCGGATCCTGGGCGTGCTGTCGGCGCTCGGCGTGCTGGCGGTCGGTTTCGCCGCGGCCACCTTCCACGATGCCTACCGTCGGGGTCTGGCCGATGAACGTGCCGGTCGCTGGGAGGAAGCCCGGCAGGCCTTCCTCGAGGCGGCCCACAAGCGACCCGAGCCCGCCCGCCGGGTCCGTACCTACGGGCTCAATTTTCTCGAGCATTACGACCCCTACCTGCACCTGGCCCGGGCCGAGCTGGAACTCGGCCTGATCGAGGAAGCCGCCGAACACCTGCGTCGTTCCCGTCAGGCCGGCGTGTCCCCGGCCCGCGTCCTCGAGCCTGTCGAGCGCAGGTTGGCCGAGTCCCGGAGGCGCCGCGATCGGTCTTCCCTGCGGGCGGTGACCCGGGTTCCGTCCGTTCCACCTCCGGCTCCCCCCCGCCCGGCGCCGAGCGAACCGGAGCCGACCCTCCTGGCTCTCGAATCCATCCCTCCGGGGGCCGACGTCTTCGTCGACGGCCGGTTGCTGGGCATGACGCCGGTGGAACTCCCCGTTGCCCCCGGCATGCATCGCCTCGAGATTCGCCAGGAGGGTTTTCTGGCGGCCCGCAGACAGATCGAGGCGGGGGCGGGTGAGCGGCTGAGCCTGCGCTTCGAACTCGAGCCCCAGGCGCCGCCTCCACCGGTTCCTCCCGCACCGCGGGCGGTGGATGCGTCCGCGTCGTCACCTTCGGCGGCACCTTCCGGGAAGGACCCGGCCCCGGTCGCGGAGGCCCGTCCCGCCCCGCGGCCGGTGGTCGCGGAAAAGCGGGAAGTCGCCGGGCGGGATCCGCGACCGGCCGCGACGCCCCGTGAGCCCGCCTCCCGCGGGAGCGCGCCTCCGGCCCCGCCGGCCCACCGCTCATCTTCCTCCCGGGTGTCGGCGCCCCGGGGTCCGGGTCCGTTCACGGTCCTCTTGCTGGTGGTGGTCGGCGTGCTTTGCGTGCTGGGGATCGTGGCGTTGCGCCGCTTGCTGGCGGCGCGTCGGGGGGGCGAGCCGGATCCGCCGGCGCGTCTGGCGATGGAAACCCGGGACATGCCCCACACCGGTCTGACCCCCACGTTTGCCGGACCCGGGCAGGCGCAGGCCGGCGAAGGCTCGCAGTTCGGGCCCTACCGGATCATGGCCTTGCTCGGTCGGGGCGGGATGGCCTCGACCTACCGTGCCCGACGCGTGGGCGACGAGCGCGAGATGGCGCTCAAGATCCCCTATGCCCACCTGCTCGAAGAGCAAGAGTTCGTCGCGCGTTTTCTGCGGGAAGGAGGCCTGGGGGCGACCCTGCATCACCCCAACATCGTGCGCATCTTCGAGGCGGGTGAGCAGCAGGGTGTTCCCTTCATCGCGATGGAGCTGCTGCGCGGCGAGACCCTCGAAGCGCGCATCGCGCGGGTCGGCAGGCTCGAGTTGCGGGAGGCGCTGGATATCCTCAGGGGCATCGCCCTGGCCCTGGACTACGCTCACCTCAAGGGCGTCGTACACCGCGACCTCAAGCCCGAGAACGTGATGTGCCTGACCGGGGGGGGCGTCAAGGTGATGGACTACGGCATCGCCAGGGTTCTCGACGGTTCCAACCTGACGGCGAGCCACTCCTTTCTCGGCACACCCAACTATGCGGCCCCGGAGAGCTTCGATCCGGCCAGGGTGGACGGACGCTCGGATCTCTACAGCCTGGGGATCATCGCCTACCGCATGCTTGCCGGTCGGCTGCCCTTCACCGGCGGCAGTCCCCTCGAGATTCTCGACCAGCACCGTCGCGCTCCGCTGCCGGCTCTGCCCGGGGAGGCGGTCATCCCACCCCGGGTCGAGGCCATGGTTCGCCGGATGACGGACAAGTCTCCGGCCCGTCGATTCGAAAGCGCCGAGGCGCTGCTGCGGGAGCTCAACGCGATTCTCAATGCTCTGGCCGAGATCTCGGTCACCGAGCCGACTTCTTCCTGACCCGCATCCGGCGACTCCGCTGCCGGGGGGGGCGGAGTCTTTTCGGATCCGGGTTGCGCCGGACCGAATGACAGCGTAGCTTGGTCCTGTGATCGGGTCCCCGCCCGACCGCGGCGAACAACAGGGTCTCTCGCTTCACCTCCCCCGAGATCACGCCGCTATCCATCTCTCTTGCCCTTTGCTGTTGTGTGGGTCGGAAACGTACGGCTGCGCCGTACAGGCCGATGCCTGCACGAGTCCAGCGGAGAAAAACTACTTCATGTCGACACTAGCTTCCCTCGAGCCCACCGGCTTCGACCGGTTCGGGCTGCACGATCTCCTCATGCGCGGTGTTCGGGCCGCCGGCTTCGATACCCCGCGTCCGATCCAGGACGAAACCATCCCGGCGGGCCTCGCCGGCCGGGACGTGCTGGGCCTGGCCCAGACCGGCACCGGCAAGACCGCGGCCTTTGCCCTGCCGCTGCTTCAGCGGCTGCTCGACGTGCGCGGCCGGGGACCGAGGATCCTGGTCCTGGCCCCCACCCGGGAGCTGGCGACCCAGATCGCCGCCGAGATCCGCCTGCTCTCCAAGTTCACCCGGTTGAAGATGATCACGATCTACGGTGGCGTTCCGGTTCGCGGCCAGATCAACGCCCTGCGGCAGTCGCCGGAGATCGTCGTGGGCTGTCCGGGCCGGGTGCTCGACCTGCTCGGGCAGGGCGTTTTACGCCTGGAGAAGATCGAAACCGTCGTTCTCGACGAGGCCGACCACATGTTCGACATGGGTTTTCTTCCCGACATTCGACGGATCCTCAAGGCGTTGCCGCCCCACCGCCAGAACCTGCTCTTTTCGGCCACCATGCCGCGGGAGGTGCGCTCGCTGGCGAACAACCTGCTGAAAAAGCCCCACGTGGTGGAACTGGCCGACGCCTCCCCGGCGTCTACCATCGACCATGCCCTGGTGCTGGTCTCCGAGGAGCGCAAGCGGGCTCTTCTCGAGCACGTTCTCGCTACCGAGGAGTGCCGGTCGGCCATCGTCTTCACCCGCACCAAGCATCGGGCGCGCCGCCTGGCCGAGCAGCTCACCAAGGCCGGGCACCGGGCCGTGGGTTTGCAGGGGAATCTCTCCCAGGCCCAGCGGGACCGGGCCATGCGCGGCTTCCGCTCCCGCCGTTACGATGTGCTGGTGGCGACCGACATCGCGGCCCGCGGCATCGATGTCAGCCGTGTCTCCCACGTGATCAACTTCGACGTGCCCAGCACTCCCGAGGCCTACACCCACCGCATCGGCCGTACCGGTCGTTCCGAGTGCAGCGGTGTGGCCTGCACTTTCGTCACGGGTAGCGACCACGGTTGGGTGCGCGCCACCGAGCGGATGATCGGCGCGCCGATTCCGCGCCGGCAGATCGACGGCTTCGAGGCCGATGCGGTCGAGAGGCCCGCGGCTGCGCGGCGTTTTTCGGGGAAGGGGAAGCACGGCGCGTCGTCTTCCGGGCGCAAGCGGTGGGGAGGCCGCTCCCGGTCTTCCGGCGGCCGTTCCCGCGGCCGGCGTTGACGGCGGACTGGCCCGCGGTCGGGTGGGTCGGTAGGATGGCGATCCTCGACTCCCGGACCTGAATCATGGACGTTGCACGGCAGGCACTCGATCGGCTTCGACAGGGCAATCGCCGTTTCGTGGGTGGGCTCGCCGCTCGCCACGGCGCGCGGGACGCGGACCGTCGGCGGGCCCTGGTCTCGGGGCAAAAGCCCGTGGCCGTGGTCGTGGCCTGCGCCGATTCCCGGGTGCCTCCGGAGATCGTCTTCGACCAGGGACTGGGGGATCTCTTCGTGGTGCGCGTGGCGGGCAACGTGATCGATCCCGTGGTGCTCGGCAGCGTGGAGTTCGCCGTGGAGAGCCTGGGGACCCGCCTGATCGTGGTTCTCGGCCATTCCCGCTGCGGGGCGGTGGCGGCGACCGTTGACGTGGTGGAGAGCGGCAGAGACGCGGACTCGCCCCACCTGCGGGCGATCGTCGAGCGGATTCGGCCGGCGGTGGACGCCGCACGCGATGTCGCCGGTGCCGTCGAGCGGGCGGAGTGGATCCGTCGGGCTGTCCGGCGGAACGTTCAAAATTCGGCCGGGACGTTGCGCGACGACTCCCGGGTCCTGGCCCGGGCCGCGAGGGAGGACGGCTTGCTGATCGTCGCCGCCCACTACTCGCTCGACACCGGCGAGGTGGCGTTCAGCGGCTCCGACGCCGCGCGGTGACGCGGCCGCCGGCGATGTCCCCCCGGGCGGCTCCCGGGCGGGAGTTCACGGAGACGCTTCCTCCGTCTCCGCCGCCCCCCCGGGGGCTTGGGAGTCCCCGTTCTCGTCGAAGTCCGCCGCGTTCTGTGCCTGCCGTTCCTCCTCGGGATCTTCAAGGCCCAGCATGGATCTCAGGGAGACGGCGTAAGGGGCGCGGGCCACGCCCTTTTCCGTGATGATCGCCGTGACCAGTTCGGCGGGAGTGACATCGAAGGCGGGATGGCGGGCCGGGACTCCTTCCGGGGCGCAGCGCCTGCCGGCGTATTCCAGGACTTCGGCCGCGTCGCGCTCCTCGATGGGAATCCGTGAGCCGTCGGCGGTGGCGGGGTCGATGGTGGAAGTGGGAGCGGCCACGTAGAAGGGCAGGCCGTGGCGTCGGGCGAGCACGGCCACCGTGTAGGTGCCGATCTTGTTGGCCGTGTCGCCGTTGAGGGCGATGCGATCGGCGCCGGTGATCACCATGTCGATCTCGCCCCGGGCCATCAGGTGGCCGGCGGCGTTGTCGGTGATCACCGTGACGGGAATCTCGTCCTTCTGGAGTTCCCAGGCCGTCAGCCGGGCGCCCTGCAGGTAGGGCCGGGTTTCGTCGGCGAAGACTTCGACCTTCTTACCCTCTTCCACGGCGGCGCGGATCACGCCGAGGGCCGTACCGTAGCCCGCGGTGGCCAGGGCCCCGGCGTTGCAATGGGTGAGAATGCGCGCACCGTCGGGAACCAGCAGCGAGCCGGCCCGGCCCAGCTCGCGGTTGGCCTGCACATCCTCCTCGAGGATGGCCCGGGCTTCTTCCTCGATCCGGTGAGCGACTTCTCCCGCCGGCAGACCGTCGGCCAGGGCGCGTTCGGCCACACCGGCGAGCCGATCCACGGCCCAGGCCAGGTTGACCGCCGTGGGTCGGGCTTGCTTGAGCCTTTCCGCGGCGCGGGGCAGTTCCTCGGCCAGGTCACGCCCTTCCTCCGCGGCCCGGCGCAGGTCCAGGGCCAGGCCGAAGGCGGCGCTGACGCCGATGGCCGGTGCGCCCCGGACCACCATCGCGGTGATCGCTTCGGCCACCTCCCGGCCGCTCGAGCACCTTATCCAGCTCTCTTCCGCGGGCAGGAGCCTCTGCTCGAGCAGTTCGAGAACACCATCCGTCCAGCGCAGGGGAGTGATCATCCGGGCAACCTCCATGGGGCCGGCGCATGATAGCCGCCAACGGGCTTCCGCGACATCCCCGACGCGGACGCTTCCACGTGGGAGCGATCGGTCCGGCCGCGGCGGGTCGCCCGGGCGGACCGGCCGATGCCTGGCCGGCCGTCACAAGGCTCCGGACACAAAAACCCGGCCCCAGGGGAGCCGGGTTCCTTGTCCGATGGGTACGGGCTAACGTCGTCGGGCGGAGAGGGTGGTCCGGCCGCGGGATATCCGGGCGAAGCGGAACAGGCGCTCTTCGGTGCGACCGGTGTCCGCCGCCGTCCAGCGCAGGCCCACCAGGTGCCACAGGCCCTGGCGATCGACCCTGAAGGCCAGCCCGTAGCTGTCTGCATCCCGGGGCACCCGGTCGATGGTGTGGCGGAAGACCAGGGCCACGACCTGGCCGTCGATCAGTACGGCGTGGGTGTTGCCCTGGGCGGTGGGGGAGATCTCCACCGTGCCGGCGGAGAAGACCTGCTGGCCGATGGCCAGGGGCTGGTCGACCTGCGCCTTGAGTTCGAGGGCTGAAGCCGGGAGCAGGGACAGCCCCAGAACGATCAGCAGGGGGAACAGCCAGCCGAGTCCGTGTGCGTGCCTGGTCTTCATGGTCTGACGCCTCCTTCGCCACGGGGAAAAGCAAGGACAGTGCCAGAACCTGCCCGAACGATATCAGCTCTCCCCGGAAGTCTCGGCGGTGGGGGGCGGCGGGGGCATCGGCGCCGGTGGCCGCGGCCCGGCCAGATTGTCCGGCCCGCTCCAGGCGGGAATCGAGGGGTCGAGTTCCCGGGCGAAGGCCAGCCCCCAGGCCCGGTAGAAAACGTAGAGCGGGGCCAGGACGGTAGCTTCGGCCCAGGTGCCCAGGAAGTAGACCCCCAGCAGGAGCGGAAGGGTCAGCACCAGCAGGGGGGGGAAAGCCGCGGTGGCCAGCGCCAGTCCGATGGCGACCAGCGTCACGCCGGTCATCGGCAGCGCCCAGAGACAGCAGGTCAGGCAGCAGAGGAAGGCGAGCAGCACTCCCGCGACGATCGCCACCACCACCCGGGCCAGCAGGTAGAGGGCGCTGGCACCGGGATGCGCGATCACCCGCCGGGCCATGAAGCCGAACGCCGCGACGAAACCCTCGCCGGAGGTCCAGGCGCGGGGCAGGACCAGGTCGTAGACGAATCCGTCCACCAGGAACTTGGCCAGGAGCAGGGGCGCGATCCAGGCGATGGTGACCAGGACCAGCACGGGGGGGGTGTCCGGCACCGTCCCGTACTGGAAAAGGACGCGCAGTGAGGGCAGCCAGGCCAGGAGCATGGGAACGAAGGCGAATACCGACAGGGCCAGCCAGGTGGCCAGCTCGTAGAGGAAGTAGGCCAGGGCGTCCCGTCCCGTGCTGCCGAAGACACCGGTGACGCGGGGTTCGCCGCTGATCACGGCTTCGAGCAGGACGAAGCGGAATCGCGAGCGGATGTAGAGATAGGTCAGGAGCAGGACCAGTGCGATGAAGACACCGAAAAGGACCATCACCAGGGCCAGGCCCTCTTCCTGCCAGCCGGCGGCACCGCCCAGGCGAGAGCCGGGGAAATCGTCGCCCCGCCAGTGATCCCCCCAACGGGAGCCGATACCGACGTGGGCCAGTCCGGCCAGGGCGATCAGCAGGCCCCACAGGAGCCAGGCCTTGACGCGGAGGGGCCGGAAGAGCAGCCCGGTCATCCGTTGCCAGGCGCTCTCGAAACTGCGGGTGACCAGATCCAGGCTGCCCGCGGGCGGTGGAGGCTGGGCCGTCATGGGTCGCTGCCCTCCCGTGTCCGGGCGCCGGCGGGTGAGCCGGCCGGACACGTCGAATGATACGTTGTCCGCCGCTCCGGGTTTCCATGAGGATCCGCCGCGGCCCTCCACGGGTTCGAGGTGGGTACAATCAGCGGGCGGCCCGTCACCGGCGGCGGGAGCGACGGGGTGGTTCGATGGCGCAATCCCGGCATCGCGGTCGAAGGTTGCATGGCGAGATGGAATCGCCGCCCCGCCCCGGTTTCGAGGCGGTCTACGCCCTGGTGCGGCGCATCCCCTCCGGCCGGGTGATGACCTATGGCCAGGTGGCCACCGAACTGGGCGCCACTCTCTCCCCGCGGGCTGTGGGCTGGGCTCTGCACGGCTGTCCCGAAGGGGTGCCCTGGCACCGGGTGGTCAACGCCTCGGGAGGGTGCTCGACGGACCGCCTGCCGGACCTCCCCACCGGGCTTCAGCGCCGCCTGCTCGAAGAGGAGGGGGTGGAATTCACGGCGGGAGGCACCCTGGATCTCGCGCGATACCGGTGGATGCCCCATGACGGGTGAGCTGCTCTGCGTGGGGGACATCCATCTCGGCCGGCGGCCTGCCCGGCTGCCGGCGGCCCTGGGCCTGGATCCCGAGACCCTGACTCCTGTTTCCGCCTGGGGGCAGGTGGTGGAACTGGCCCTCGAGCGCGGCAGCGCGGCCGTGCTGCTGGCGGGCGACGTGGTCGAGTCCGAAAACGCGTGGTTCGAGGCCTACGGTCCCCTCGAGAGGGGTGTGCGACGGCTGGTGGAGGCGGGGATCGAGGTCTGCGCAGTGGCGGGCAACCACGACGCGGTGGCCCTGCCCCGGCTGGCCCGTGCGCTCGATGGTTTCCGTCTGTTGGGGGAGGGGGGGCGCTGGGAGGTGCACGTCCTCGAGTCTCCGGAGGTCGCCGGGCTGCGGGTGGCGGGCTGGTCCTTTCCGGGGCGCAGCTACGACCGTGATCCCCTCGAGGGCTTCCCGGCCCTCGATGAGCGCGAAGGCCCCGTGGTGGGCCTGTTGCACTGTGATCTGGATGCCTCCGCCGGCGACTACGCCCCGGTGCGCCGATCGAGGCTCGAGGCCCTGCCGGTGGACGCGTGGCTGCTGGGTCACCTTCACGGGCCGAGCCTGGGTCCCGGGCCCCGTCCGGTGGGCTACCTGGGATCGCTGGTGGGCCTCGATCCGAGCGAGACGGGGGAGCACGGGGTGTGGAGCCTGGAGCGGGATCCGGCGGGGGGCTTTCGGGCGGCGATGATTCCCCTCGCGCCCCTGCGCTGGGAGCACCGGACGTTGGACGCGGCCGGGCTCGGCGGTGCGGGAGAGGAACTCGACGAGGCCGTGCTGGGGTTGATGCGGGAGAGCGCCGCACAGGCCGCCGCAGCCTCTCCCGCGTTGCGGGCGCTGGGCTGCCGCATCGATCTGGTCGGCCGCTCGGCCGCCTGGCGCAAGCTGGCCGAGCGGGTGGCCGGGAGCCGCTGGGAAGAGCTGCTCTTCGAGCACCAGGGGGTGAGCGTCTTCATCGACAGGGTGGCGTGCCGCGTGGACCCGGACATCGACCTGGAGGCCCTGGCGGCGGAGAGCAACCCCCTGGGTCTGCTGGCCCGTGAACTGCTCGAAGTGCGGAACGGAGGGCCGGCGTGGCCATCGCTGCGTCAGGAGCTGGAAGAGGAATTCCGTCGGGCCCTGCACGGCGCGGGACTCAACCGTTGGGTCGCGGGGAGGATGGACGAAGAGGATCTGCGCCGGGCCCTGCGAGAGGCGGGTGGGCAGGCCCTGGGCGCGCTCTTCGATCAGAAGCAGGGCGACGGGGCATGAAGCTGCGCTCGGTGGTCATCCGACGGATGCCGGGGATCCACCAGCCTTTCCGGCTGGAGCCCGGTGATCTGGGGCCGGGTCTGAACCTGGTGGTCGGCCCCAATGCGGTGGGCAAGTCCAGCCTCTGTCGGGCGGTGCGGGCGCTGCTCTGGCCTTCGGTCGAGCCCGACCTGGAACTGGACGCGGAGGCCGCCTGGGAGATCGACGGGGAGGTGGTCACCGTCTCCGCGGTGCCGGGCCGGCCGGTGCGTTGGACAGCCGGTGGCCGGGCATGCGCGCCCCCCGACCTGCCTCCCGGATACCTGGCCCGTTGCTATGCCATCGGCTTGCTCGAGGTGGTCAAACCGGATGCGGCGGGGGCCACGGACGAGCGTTTGCAGGCCGAGCTGCGGCGGCAGCTCTCGGGGGGCTACGACCTGAAGCGAGTCGAGCGGCCCTTCTACGACAAGCCCCAGGCGGGTCGAGCCGAAGCCCGTGCCTTGCGAGCGGCCGAGCAGAAAGTGCGGGAACTGGCCGGTCGGCTCGAGGCGCTGGCCCGGGACGAGGAGGGCCTCGAGGCGTTGCGTCGCGAGCGGGATGAGGCGAGTCGGGCCCGGGGCCGGCTCGAGCGGCTTCGCGTCGCCCTCCAGGTGGCCGGTCACCGGCAGGTCCTGCGGGAAGCGCGGGCCGAGGCGGATCGCCGTTTCCCCCCGCAAATGGATCGGTTGCGGGGTGACGAGCGGGAGAGCCTCGATGCCCTGCGCGAAGAGTGCGGGGAGGTGGAGCGGAAACTGCGCGAAGCCCGCGCGACGCTCAGACAGGCGGAAGAAGAAATGGCGGCCTGCGGGCTGGGTGACGATCCCCCCTCCGTGGAGGCCCTCGAAGAGGCGCGCGCGCGGGTCCAGAACCTGCTTCGGGTGGAGGATACGCTCGACGGACTTGCCCAGGAGCGCGCTGCGGCCCGCGGTGTTCTCGAGCAGGCCCGTGCCGCCCTGGGCGAGGCCTTCGATCCCGCGGCCGCGGGCCGGGTCGACGCAGCCTTTCTCGAAACGCTCGATCGACTCATGGCGCGGCGGGATGAGGCTCGCACCCGGCTGGACCAGGCGGAGCAGTTTTTCCGCTCCACGAGGAGCGGGCCGGGCTGGCTGCCCGGGCTGCTGGTCGCCCTGGCTGCAGGTGCTTTGAGCTGTGCCCTGGCGTGGGGGGCGACCTCCCCGGTGGGCATGCTGGGCCTGGTGGCCGGCACGGGACTGGGGGCGGCGGCCGTGGTGTTTTCGCTGCGCTACCTGGCGCAGCGGCGGGCCGGCAGGCTCCTCGAACAGTCGCGGGAAGCGTGGGAAGCCGCCGACGACGAAGTGCGCCGGTTCAAGCGCGGGCTGGGGCTGGACCTGCCCGACGGCAGCCTGGCTCTCGGCAGCCTGGCCGGCGATCTGCGGCGTTGGCAGGAAGCGCGGGCCGAGCTGGCCCGCCTCGAGAGCCGGAGAGAAGAGATCCAGCGGCGCCACGAAGCGTGGCTCGAAGAGATCGCGACCTTCGTCGCACGCTGGAGCCGCATGGAAGTGAGAGATGGCGCCGGCGCCCAGGCTGCCGTCGGCGCCCTGGTCTCCCGCGCCGAACGCCACCGCCAGGCCCTGGCCCGCTGCCGGGAGGCCTCGCGCCGCGCCGACGATCTCGAACAGCGACTCGCCAGGCTCCGGGCCGGGTGCCGGGCCCTTTTCGAGCGTGCCGGCCTGCCGGATATCGAAGACCTTGCCGCCGCGGACCGAGCCCTGGACGAACGCCTGGCCCTGCTGTCCGACTACCGCGAGGTGACGGCGAGATGTGCTCGCCTGGAGTGGGCGATCAGGGAGAAGCTGGCGGAGCTGGGCGATCAGGCGTCCCTGGCGGAGCGGTCTCCCGACCAGCTCGAAGAGGAGGCGGCCCGCCTCGAGGGGCAGGTCTCCAGGCTCGACGCCCTGCAGCAGCAAGTGGCCGACACCGAGGCGCGGGTGCGCCAGGCCCGGGAGAGTCACGCCATGGCCCGGGCCCTCGAAGCGCGGGACGAAGCGCGGCGTGATCTCGAGCAGGCTCTCGCCGGGCAACTCGTGCGCGCGGCGGGTAGAGTGCTGATGCGGCGGGTGAGGGAGCGGCACGCTCGTGACGCCGAGCCCCGGGTGCTGGCCCGGGCGGCGTCCCTGCTCGCCACCTTCACCCGCCAGGCGTATGCCCTCGAGGCAGAACCGGAGACCGGCGCGTTCCGTGTGCGCGATGCCCTCAGCGGCGAGACCCTGCTCCTCGCCGCCCTTTCCGACGGTACCCGCTCGCAGGTTCTGCTCGCCGCACGCCTGGCCTTCGCCTTCGAGGCGGAAGGGAAGGCCCGGCCTCCCCTCTGGCTCGACGAAGCCCTGACCGGCGCCGACCCCGAGCGCTTCGCCGCGGTGGCCGACAGCCTGGTCGAGATGCTGCGCCGGGAGGACCGCCAGGTGTTCTACCTGACGGCCAGCCCTTCCGATGTGGAAATCTGGCAGCAGGCTCTCGAACACCGGGGCGAGGCGCGGGTCACGCCCATCGATCTCGGACGTTTGCGTCGGGGCCAGGCCACCGCGGCGGTTCGCTGGGTGCCGGCGGAGCCCCGCCCGATTCCCGACCCGGGTGGTATGGACCCCGGCGCCTTTGCCGCCGAGGTGGGGGTGGGCCCCGTCGATCCCTGGGCCGATGTGGAGGCCCTGCACCTGTTCTACCTGCTGGCCGACGACCTGCCGACCCTCGCGCGCCTGCTCGAGGCGGGCATCGAAACCGCCGGTCAGTGGAAGGTCTACCGCCTGCGGGGAGCGGCCACGTTGATCGTCCCGGAGAAGCCGGTGGCCGCCAGGATCGATGCGGCGGTGGCCGCCGCGTCGAGCTTCTACCGCGCCTTCCGCCAGGGGCGGCCACGGTCCCTGGCCCGCCGGGATCTGCTCGCCACCGGAATCCTCAGCCAGACGTTCTTCGAGCCCGTCGCCGCCCTGGCCACCCGGCTCGACGGTGACGGCGCACGGCTGATCGAGGCCCTCCGCGGGCGGGCGGTCAAGGGCTTTCACCGCGCCACTGCGGACAAACTCGAGCAGGCTTTCCGCGAGCGCGGCCTGATCGACGAAGACGAAGCGCTGGATCGCGGGCAGGTGACCGCCCGGGTCCTGGCCGACAGCCGTCCCTTCATCGAGAACGGTTCCATCGACGTCGCCGGGGTCCGGGCGGTCGTGGACACGCTCTGGCGGCATGTGATCCCGGCGCTTGGCTGACGGTCCGGCGCCCCGCCGCCGGGACCGCGAACACCACGGGTGGGCGGGTGGGCTCGGGTCAGTCGTCGAGTTGCCTGACGATGGCGCGGGCCACGTCGAGGATCACCTCGGCGAGGGTGGGGTGGTACCAGGGCATGTCGAAGATGTCCTGCACCCGGGCGTGTTGGGCCATCAGCACCGAAATGACATGGATCAGGTCGTCGGCCCGGGGACCGAGGATCGTGGCGCCGAGGATCTCACCGGTCTGCCGGTGAGCCATCATGCGCCACAGGCCGTATCGCACGCCCATGGTGATCGCCCGCCCGGTTTCCGGGAAGTGGGCCTGGCCCCAGACGTGGGGTGTGCCCGAGGCTTCCGCCTCGGCGGCCGTCATGCCCACCTGGGCGAAGCAGGGGTCGGTGAAGACCACGGCCATTTTCAGCCGGTAGTCCATCAAGGCGAAGGGGTCGGCGCCCGCCGCGTTGCGGCCGGCGACGCGTCCTTCCTGGTTGGCGATGTGCAGGATCTGGTGCTGGCCGGTGGCGTCTCCCGCCACGTAGATGTCGGGGTGGCTGGTGCGCATGCGCAAGTCGTGGGCCAGGCCCGACCCGTGGCGCTCGAGCCCCAGAGCTTCGAGTCCCAGGCCGTCGAGGTCGGCCACTCGGCCGGCGGCCATCAGAAAGGCCTCGGCCTGGTGTTCGCGGCGCCGGCCCTGCTCTTCGATGGTGAAGGCGATCTGCCCGCCGGCCCGGCGGACCCGGGTGATCTTGCCCGGAACGGCCAGCTCGAATCGCGGCTCGGCGGCCAGGGCGGCGCGGAGTTCGACGCCGCTGGGCGGATCCCAGCGCGAGCAGAGATCGGAACGGTTGACCAGCAGGACCTCGCAACCGATGCGGGCGAAGAACTGGGCCAGCTCGAGGCCGATGGGGCCGGCACCCTGCACCACCAGGGAGCGGGGGGCGCTTTTCAGGCGCATCACGTCGTCGCTGGTGAGCACGTCGATGGTGTCGAGCCCCTCGATGGGCAGCATCCAGGGCTTGGAGCCGGTGGCGATGACGTACTTGCGGGCCCGGACACGCCGGCCGTCCAGGTCGGCGCTGCCGTCTTTTTCAAGCCGGGCGCGGGCGGTGATCACCTCGTAGTCGGAGGATTCGATGCGCCGCATCTTGCCCCGCTGGAAGCGGGCCACCAGGCGGGTCTTGCGCTCCATCAGCCTGTCGAAGTCGGCCTCGAGACCGCCGGTCAGGCGCAGGCCCAGCTCGTCACCCAGCTCGTGCACTTCGTGGAGCAGGTGGGCCGAGGCGAGTAGGGTCTTGGTGGGCATGCAGCCCCGCAGGATGCACAGCCCTCCCAACTCGCCATCGTTGACCATGGCGGTCCTGGCGCCTTCGGCCACGGCCGCCGCCGCGGCGGAGGTGCCGGCGGAACCGCCTCCCAGGACCAGGACGTCGTAATCGTAGTGTCGGCTCACGGTGGTGGCTCCTCGGAAAGCAGGGATCTTACCTGAAGCGTGCTGTAGAGCAGGCCGGCTCCCCGGGGGGCGACGACGACAGGCTCGTCACCGGTGATCTCTCCGATGCGGGCCAGGCCCGCGGCCAGGTCGGCGACCCGCTCGATGCCGGCCAGCTCGAGCACTTCATCGTCGGCTTCGGTCAGGGCCAGCACGCGGAAGGTCCGGCAAAAGCCGCGCAACGCCAGGGCCGTGTGCAGCCCCACCCGGAAGCGCCGGCGCAGTTCCTGTTCGATAGCGGTCGACGAGCCCAGGCGCAGGCCTTCGAGCAGCTCGGGGTTGCCCACGCCGTCGGCGCAGCGGGCCAGCAGCAAGATCGCGCCGCCGGGGCGAACGATCTCGGTCACGGCGGCGAGGGCCTTGTTGGCCTGGACCATGTTGCGGTCGAGGGGATGGCCGCCGGCCGAGACCACCAGCGCCGGGACCGGTTCCGGCACTGTGACCCGGTGGGTGGCGGCAAAGCGCCGGGCCTCGCGGCGGTGGTCGGTGAAGAGATCTCCGGCCGTGACGCGGGTCATCACCGCTCCCGGTTCGACCACCACGTGGAGGCCCACCGCGGGCGGAAAGAGAGCCGCCGCCTGGCAGGCCGCCTCGTGCACCGGGTTGCCCTCGAGCCGGCCGGGGCGGCAGGCGGGATGACGACCGGAGCCCGGCCGGGGGGACAGGCAGCGGGCATGCATGGCGACGATGGTCTCGATGCCGGCGATGCCGGGTACGAGCATCTTGCGGCCGCCCCCGAAGCCGGCGACGTAGTGGAAGACCAGTCGCCCCAGCACCAGCAGGGCCGCGGCCTCGGCGGCGGCGGGGTGGGCCAGGACGTCGATACCCGACGAGGTCACGCCCAGGCGGGCGCAGGGGCCGCGGGCGTCGTGGGGTTCGAGTCGGGTGAACCCCTCGCAGGCCTCGGGGCCGATCCAGGCGCGCAACTCCCCGGGCGTCATGGGGCGGTGCATGCCCGAGGCGGACAGGAGGCTGACGCGGGAGAGGTCTATACCCGCGTCCTGCAGGGCCCGGGCGACGGGAGGCAACAACCCGGCCAGGGGCAGGGGCCGTGTGCGGTCAGGGACGACCAGGGCCAGCCGGCCACCGCCTCTCAGCCGCCGCGCCACGGCCGCGGCAGCCTGCCGGGCGGCGGGCCGGGGATCGGCGGGGGTCGGCGGTGGCTGCTCCGGCTCGAGCCACCGGGCGGGCGGCGCGAGCCGCGGCCAGGCGAGGCGTTGCTCACCCCAGGGGAGTCCTTTGTCGGAGGCGCGTTTCACGGGTCGAGCATAGCGCCCCGCCGGCGTTGTGCGGAGTCCGTCCGGCAGCGGGCGTAGCGGTTTCCGGGAAGCCGCTCGATCCATCCCGCCATCTCCAGGGAGAAGAGCATGGTGAGCACGGCATCGGTTTCCGCCTCGGCCCGGGCGAGAATCGCGTCGAGTTCCAGCGGATCGTTTTCGGGGAGCAGATCGTAGACGGCTCGGCAGTCCTCGTCGGGCAGTCCGGGCATGGGGGGACGGCCCTGGGCGAGGGGGTCGTCCGCCGGCTGCTGTTCGAGGAAGGGGCGCAGTACCGGGTTGAGGGCGGCGATCACGTCGTCGGGGCCCAGGGCCAGCCCGGCGCCCTCGTCGAGCAGGCGTATCACTCCCGCCGCACTGGCCTCGTTGAGCCGGCCGGGCACCGCCAGCACCTCGCGGCCCTGTTCGGCGGCCAGGTCGGCGGTGACCAGGGAGCCCGAGCGCTCGGCGGCCTCCACCACCACCACGACCCAGCTCAGTCCGGAAATGATCCGGTTGCGGCGGGGGAAGCAACCCGGGCTGACCGACGCGCCGGGCGCGGCCTCGGTGAGCAGGAGTCCCCGCCGGGCGATGCGCTCGGCCAGCGCCCTGTGGGCGGTGGGGTAGACGCGATCGGGACCGGTGGCCATCACCGCCAGGGTGGCGCCGCCGCCTTCGAGGGCCGCCCGATGGGACTCGGCGTCGATGCCCTCGGCCAGGCCGCTGACCACCACCAGCCCCCGCGCCGCCAGGGGGGCGGCCAGCCGTGCCGCCATGGTCAGCCCGTAGCGGGTAGGCCTGCGGGAACCCACCAGGGCCACGGGGATCTCCCGCAGCAGGCTGGTGTCGCCCCGGCAGCAGAGCACCGGTGGTGGATCGTCGATCGCCGCGAGTTGGCGGGGGTAGAGGGGGTGGTCGCGGTGGACGTGGCTCCAGCCATGCCGTCGGGCCCAGCGCAGTTCCGCCTTCACCGCGCGGGACAGCCGGTGCTCCGACAACCGCCGGCAGGTGGCCTCGTTCAGTCCGCGACGCTCCAGCCACTGGGGCTCGGGATCGGCGAGAAAGTCCGCTCCGCCCGCCCGCTCCGCCAGCGTCGCCGCCCGTCGCGCTCCGATGCCCCGGCACCGCGCCAGCCGCAGCCACCCTTCCAGGTGAGGATCCCGCATCGCCATGGAGGCATGGTGCTCTGCGGCTGGCGCGGAGGGGGATCGCTGCCGGCTTCTCCTCCCGGTGGGGGGAAGGGGCGCCGCGGATCTCCGGCCCTGGAGAACGGTCAGCGACGCAGAAAGGCGAAGCGATGGATCGGCCGGCCTTCGCGGCGGTACTTGATCTCGAAGTTGGTCACGCCGCCGGTGGTGTAGTCGCCCATGCCGGGCAGTTCCCACAGGCCCGGGGTCGCCGCGGCTTTCTCGAACTCGGGGTTGGCGGTCAGCACCTCGCCGATCACCAGGGCGTAGTCCGCGTGATCGGTGACCACCCGCAGCAGGCCGCCGGGGGCCAGGACGCGGGCGAAGTGCTCGAGTACCGCGGGACGGATCAGCCGTCGTTTGTGGTGCCGCTTCTTGGGCCAGGGATCGGGGAAGTACACGTGGATCGCCGCCAGGCTCGCCGGGCCGAGGCAGCGTGCGACGAAGTGTCCCGCCTCGCCGTGTACCAGCCGCACGTTGGTCAGGGCCCGCTTGGCCAGGCGGTCGAGCGTCTTCTCGTGGTAGGCCCGGGCCACTTCGATGCCGATGAAGTTCGTCTCCGGGCGGGCGGCGGCGGCGAGCAGCAGAAAGCGTCCCTTGCCCACACCGATTTCCAGCTCTACCGGGTGGTCGTTGCCGAAAAGACGGGGCAGATCGATCGGGCCCGGCGGATCGGGCAAATCCAGGCGGATCAAGTCGTCGGTGCGGCGGTCGGCGATGGGCAGGTCAGGAAACATGGTGGTTTGCGCTCTCGACGGGCGGCACCTTCTCGGCGGGCCGCCGCCACGGTCCTTCGAGGTCCAGCAATTCCCGGCGTACATCGCCGACCAGGTAGAGCGAGCCGGTGACCAGCACTTCCCCTGCCGGGCCGGCTTCCCGCCGGGCCAGGGCGATGGCTTCGCCCACCTCGTCCCGCTGCCACAGCGCCGGGCTTGCCGGGGCGATGGCGGCGGCGATCTCCCCCGTGGCGACCGCCTTGGGGCTGCGGGGTCGGGTGAGGACCACCGCGTCGACCCGTCCGGCCAGCGGAGCGAAGATCTCCGCGGGGGGGCGGCCCGCGGTCAGGCCGAAGATCAGCACCCGTCGCGCCGGTCGCGGCCGTTCTTCCAGGCAGGCGGCCAACGCCTCGATCCCTTCCCGGTTGTGGGCCGCGTCGAGCAGGAAGGTGGGCGCCTGCCCGAGGCTCTCCAGGCGGCCCGGCCAGCGCACTCGGGCCAGTCCTGCGCTCAACCCCCGCGTGGAGAAGGCGACGCCCCGCTGCCGGGCCAGTTCGGCGGCCCGCAGGGCCAGGGCGGCGTTGCGCTGCTGGTGCGGCCCCGCCAGGGCGCAGGTCAGGCCCTGGTAACGCTGCTCGGGAGTCTGCACGTCGAAGCCGTCGCCTCCGGCCGTGGGGGTGACGACGATTTCCTCCCGCGCGGCGTGGAAGGGCGCGCCCTGCCGCCGGGCCGCGGCCCTGACGACGGCTTCCGCCTCCGGGTCGATCCAGCCGGCGAGTACGGGAATCCCCGGTTTGATGATTCCGGCCTTCTCCCGGGCGATCGCGGTGATCGACCCGCCCAGGGACTTGACGTGGTCGAGAGCGATGGTGGTGATCACCGAGACCACCGGGTAGACCACGTTGGTGGCATCGAGCCGTCCTCCGAGTCCGGTTTCGAGTACCGCCAGGGGCACCCGCTCCCGGGCGAACTCGACGAAAGCCGCGGCGCAGATCATTTCGAAAAACGAGGGGTGTCGCGGCAGCTTGCCCGCGTCGAGGGCCCGGGCGGCCTGGTCGCGCAGGGCTTCGATCCGTTCGGCGAAGGCTCGCGGGCTGATCTCGTCCTCGCCGACGCGAATGCGTTCCTCGGGGCGTACCAGGTGTGGGCTGGTCAGGAGTCCCGCGCGCAGCCCCGAAGCGCCGGCCATGGCGTGGATCATCGCCGCCACCGACCCCTTGCCGTTGGTTCCCGCCACGTGCACCGAGGGAAAGGCCCGTTGGGGGTGTCCCAGCCAGGCGCAGAACTCCCGGGCGGTTTCGATATCCCACTTGAGCGAGGGACCGCTGAGAGAGAAAAGCCACTGGAAGAGGGGATCGAGTGGAGGGCTACCCATGGCTCGCCTCTGATGTCACCGCATGGGAGATGAGGGAAAGGCCGGGATCGCGCTCAGGCGACGGGCTCTTCGTCGTAGCGGGGCCCGAACCACAGCAGCTCGAGCACCTCGATCAGGGTCTTTCTCAGGGAACCACGATCGACGACCATGTCGACCATTCCATGCTCGAGCAAGAACTCCGCGCGCTGGAAACCGGGGGGCAGCTTCTGGTGGATCGTCTGCTCGATCACCCGGGGTCCGGCAAAGCCGATCAGCGCGCCGGGCTCGGCGATGTTCACGTCGCCGAGCATGGCGTACGAGGCCGTGACACCGCCGGTGGTGGGATCGGCGAGGATCGAGATGAAGGGTAGGCCCGCCTCGTGCAGTCGAGCCAGGGCCGCGGAGATCTTCGCCATTTGCATCAGCGACAGCGCGCCCTCCTGCATGCGGGCGCCGCCGGAAGTGGAGATGACGATCAGCGGTACCCGCGCGGCGAGGGCCCGCTCGGCGGCGCGGGTAATCTTCTCGCCCACCACGCTGCCCATGGAGCCGCCCATGAAGGCGTATTCCATCGCGCAGATCACGATCGGGTGCCCGCCCAACCTGGCCTCGGCGCAGATCACCGCGTCCCCGAGACCGGTGCGGGCCTGGTAGTCCCGCA
Organism: Acidobacteriota bacterium; assembly: GCA_030949985.1. Taxonomy (NCBI): domain Bacteria; kingdom Pseudomonadati; phylum Acidobacteriota; species Acidobacteriota bacterium. Next base: position 20,947 of record JAUZRX010000060.1, on the reverse strand, counting down.
GGCGATCGCGATAGGCTTTCTTGTCGCGGAACTTCAGGGGGTCGATGGAGGCCAGGTTCGCGTCGAAGGCGTCGTAGCGGCCGTCGTCGAGCAGGGCTTCGAGGCGCTGGGTGGCGGAAAGGTGGAAATGGTAGGAGCACTTGGGGCAGATCCAGGCCCTGCGGATCACTTCCTTGCGGTAGATCACCTCGCCGCAGCCCTGGCACTTGATCCACAGCCCCTCGGGGATGTGGGAGCGCCGCCCCTCCGAGCGCGCCCTGGGCTTCTTCGCCTTCTGGAACCAGGCCATGTCTCCACCTTCCGGGCCCGAGGCCGGGCCACCGAGAGAGCCTACGGAGAGGTCCAGGGCCCGTCAAGCCAGCTTCTTTCAGGGGATTCGGGCGAAAGTGCCCCCGGGGCCGGGCCGGCGCTGACTTGACAGCCCCCGGGGCGGACCGTAGCCTTTGTCCGCGTCATCCTTCCGGATGGTGATGACCCTCTGCCCATCCGGCCTCGCCTGCTGCGTTTGCCAGGGGGCGACGGGGCCGGTTGGCTGGGGCTTTTTGCTGCCTGGGGAGGTATGCCCCGCCCAGCTCCCGGGGGAGCTGCCAGAAGAGACTGGAGTGATTGCTGATGCCTGACTCGACCTACGTGGTGGTGAAGGAAGACTTGGAGAAGGCCCTTCGGCGTTTCCGCCGGAAGGTCGAGAAGTTCGGGATCCGCAAGGCGATCCGCCAGCACGAGTACTACGAGAAGCCCTCTGAGCGCCGCCGCCGCCGCCGCCGCGAGAACGATCGCAAGCGTCGCAAGGCCGAGCGCAAGAGCGCGCGCCGGTAGTTCCAGTCTCCAAGGCCCATCGGGAAGGCGTCCGTGAGGACGCCTTCTCTCGTTTCGAGCGGGTCGTAGATTACTGGGGAAGCTGGAATTCGACGACTTCCGTCTTCCATACACGGGCCCGGCGGCCCTTGTTGCGCGGCGGGCTGTAGCGCCAGTGCTTCACCGCTTCTGCCGCGGCTCGGCCCAGGCCGTAGCCGGGTTCGATCATGATCCTGGCATCCTTGACGTTGCCGTTGGGATCCACCAGCACGCTGAGAAAGACCCGGCCCTGGACCTCGGCTTCCCGGGCCTCCGGCGTCAGCTCGGGCTTGGGCGCTTCGAGCAGCCGCAGGGGATAGTCCAGGTCCCCGAGCCTGACCAGCGGGGCGGGAGGCTCCAGCGGGTCCGGCGCCGCCGGTGGCTCGGGCGGGGTCTCGAGGCGGGCCGAGGGCTGGGGGCGGTCCCCTGGTGGGGTGGTCGATGCGGCCGGGCGAGGCTGAGGGGGCGGCTGTCGGGCATCGGCCGTCTTCGCGGCGGGGACGGGATCCCGGCGCGGGGCCTGGGGGAGCGGCGGAGGCGGCGATGTCGCCACGGGAGGCGCCGCCGGTTTCGGCGTTTCGGCGCGAGCCACCGCCGGCTGCGGTGGCCGGGGAGGGGCCGGCCTGGCCCGGGCAAGCTCGATCTTTTTCTCGGGGGCGACCGGGCCGACGGCGGCCGCCTCCCTCGGCCGGGGCGTCGGCGGCGGGGCGACCGGCCGGGCGACGGGGGGCGGCTCTTCCACCGACTCGGGAACACGGCGCATGGCCTGCGTTCGGGGCGGGGCTTCGGCCGGGCTTTTCATCATGGGGACCCGGCCGTCGCCGGTGTGGGTCCGGGTGATGGGCATCAGCGCACGCTGGACCGGGGGGGCCGGGCGGCGCGAGAGGAAGAAGCCACCTACGGCTCCGGTCAGCACGATGCCGATGGCGAACGACAACAGCATGACTCCCGAAGCGAGCCGCGAGGGCGGATCCTCCATCATCGCTCCCGTCGGTGAGGCCCCGGCCGCCCTGGCGGGCTCTTCGGTGTCCGGCGCCTCGGCCGCGGCGGGCGCGGGCCTGTCGGGGCCATCGGCCGCGAGCTGGTCGAGCAGATCCTCGAGCGAAGGCTCTTCCTCGCGGGATGGCAAGGGGGCTCGTTCCGGTTCGCCCGCGGTGCCGGACAGGCCGCCAAGGCTCCCCGTGCCGGTCCAGGCGCTCTCGCCCGTCATCCCGGCTTCGTAGTCGGGGGGCAGGCTGCTTTCCAGTTCTTCGAGGGTGGAGAGCAACTCGGCGGTCCCGGCGTCCATGCCCCGGAGCGGCTCGGGAACGGATGGCGGCGGGGCGTCATCCGCCGCCGCGTCCACGGCACCGGGTTCGGCGCTGGTCGCACCGGTGGGTTCGGGGGCCTGTCCGACCGCTTCGAAGCCGTCGACTTCCGCCGGTGGTGCCTCGTTGGCGTCGTCGTCGCCGGGCGCAACCGGCCCGGTCTCGGCGGTGGGCGCGAAGGCGATCACCGAGTCCACGACGGATTCGATGGCCTGGGAGTCGGCGATGGGACCGTCAGGAACGCCGGTGGAGGGCAGATCCACCAGCTCCGGTGTGACGGTCGGGGGCGCCGCGGACTCGAGCTCCTCCGCCGGGCCAAAGGCCATCGGTGAGTCGAGGGTGCGGGCCGGGCCGGGGGGCGCGACGGCGGGCTTGGACGGTGTCGACATCACCGAGGCCGTCAGTTGAGGCCGGGTCGGCGCCAGCTCTTCAGCGACTTCCAGCTCCAGGCGGTCCAGGCTGGCCCACAGGTCGGCTGCGTCGACTCTCCCCTCTGCCTGCTCCACCGGCCCTGTGGCGGGTGGGATGGATTCCGCCGCCGCCGCGACTTCGGCGACGGCGTCCGCGGTGGGCGTGGCCGGAGCAGGATCGGGTGAGGAGGCGGCGTCGTCCGGCAAAGCGAAACCCAGGGCGCGCTGGAGGGCGCCGTCGATCTCGTCGTCCGTGATGTCGGCCAGGGCGGGGTCGGCATCGGTGGAAGACCCGGGGACACGGGCGGCGGTACGAGGGTCGAGAAGGGACGGGTCTTCCTGGTGGGCTTCGAGGCGTTGCCGGATCTCCTCGACCAGGCGGTGATCGTCCCGGGGGCGCTCGAGGAACAGGTCGGCCCCGGCATCCCGGGCCATGGCGCGGTAGCGCTGGCCCTTGAAGATGCGGGAGAAGATGATCACTACCGGTGCGCCATTCTGCTTGCGCTTGAGTTCCCGGCAGAGCTTGAAGCCGTCCTTCCCCGGGAGCATGGGATCGAGAACGACTACGGGGGGCGTGCCGGCCTGGAGCTGGGCATCGAGCTCGGGTGCGCTCCCGGCGCAGCGACAGGCGAACCCCGCGTCCTCGAGCCGCTTGCGGGCGGCCGCCAGTGAGCGCTGGTCAAAGTCAACGACGAGAACAGGTTGTCTCACGGTCATCTACTCGGGCCCCCGGATCCCACCCGGCAAACATAGGTCCCCGTCGAGGGCCCTTCAATCAGCGGGATCAGTTGCGGTTGAACTGGATCGTCACGGTGATCTGGGCATCCACCGGGCGCCCGACGCGCATGGCCGGGTGGTAGCGCCACTGGCTGACGGCGACCTTCGCGGCCTCCCCGAAGCCGTGGCCGCCGGGGGGTTCCCTGAGCACCTGGATGTCCCCGACGCTGCCGTCCCGCCTGATGACGACCTGGAGGATGACCTTGCCCGACAGGCCCAGCCTGCGTGCGGCATCGGGGTAAATCGGTTCGATACGGGTCTCCGGGATCACCTCCGGCATGCTGACGCCGCCGATTCCCGGGATCAGTGGCGCCATCCGTGGTGGTGGGGCCTGCTCGGCCGCCAGCTCGGAGTCGGTCAGAACTTCCTCAGGGGCCCCGGGATCCGGTTCCAGCGCGAGTTCCGTGAGCACGGGATCGGCGTCGGGGACCATCGCCTCCAGCGCCGGGGCGGCCTCTTCCGCCAAGGGGGCGCTCGCCTCCTCCACGGGCGCCGGGAGAGGAGCGGTCTCGAGGGGCTCGACCGGGAGCGTCGCCGGTGCGGCGGGAGCCGGGGCGGGCGAACGGCGGGGAATGGCGGCTTGGGGAATCGTCCGGGTTGCCGGTGCGGCTGCCGGCGCGGGAGGAACCTTCGCCAGGGCGGGTTCGGGTCGTGGCGGCCGGGCCCCGGCCGGGGATGCGGGGGCGGTCCGTACGGGAGGCGGCTCGGGGGCCTCGGCGGCGACCGGATCCGCCGGTTCCGTATTGTGGGCTTCGGGGCGGTCGGCCGGGGTCCCGATCGGGGCGGTGGGTTGCTGGTCCCCGGCAGTCGGTGCCGGAGGCAGCACCGCGACGGGATCCGCTTCGGCAGGAGCCGCGGCGGATGCGGCCTGATGCGCCGAGCGCAGCGTCCAGGTACCGAGGGCGACCACCGCCAGCAGCGCGCCGATGGCCAGCAGGACGGCCAGCGGCAAGCGGCGCGGTGACGAGGCGGGATGCGGCGTCAGCCGTGGCTGCGGCGTGGCTGCGGATCTTGCCTTGCCGGTGGTGGGGACGGCCTTCTCGCCGCCGGAGCCGGTGATTCCCGTGGTGGAGGTGGTCACCGGCTCGACGGGCTCGGCGATGGGACTGGGAAGGTTCGAGAAGATGGCGTCGAGCGAGGCTTCCTCTTCGGGGGGAGGTGGTGGTGAGAGGGGAATCGACGTCTCCACCTCCCGTGGGCCGCTCCCACCGGTCCAGCCCCATTCTCCCGTGTACGTCGGCTCGTCGGGGCTTTGGGGTACGGAGGCCTCGAGTTCCTCGAGAGTGGAGAGGAGTTCGGCCGTTCCCTGGTCCATGCCCTGGAGAGGTGCTTTGGGGCGGGGCTTGGTATCGCCGGTGAAAAGGGCGTCGAGGGCGGCGTCGGCGTCCATGTCTTCTGCCGGCGGGGGGGTGTCGCCGGGGCTTGTCTGGGGGGTTCCAAGGGCCCGGGAGAGAACCTCGTCGAGGTCTTCCTCCGCGGGGGCAGGGTTCCCGGCTCCTGCGGGCGGATCGGCCGGCGTGGGCAGCGGGCCGGGTTCCGAGGGGGCGCGAAACGCTCCCTGCAGCGCCTGGTCGATCGCTTTCTCGGAGAACACGCTCTCCCCGTCGGCTGTCTCGGCGCCGCTCTGCCGACCGGTGGCGCCGGCCAGGACGGCGACCGGTTCCCGCGTGTCGACCTCGGCCTCCAGCCGCACCTGGCCGGAGCCCTCGATCCACCGGGCGATCCGCGCCAGGGCTTCCCCGTTCTGATCCGGGCGCTTGTAGAAAAGGTCGGCCCCTGCCTGGTGGGCCAACTGGCGATAGCGCTCGGAGAAGAGGATCCGGGTACCCACCAGCGTCAGGCAGGGGCGGCCGGCGTGGGCGGTCCGGAATTCCCGACAGACCTGGAAACCGTCGGTTCCCGGCAGGAGAGGTTCGATCAGGGCGATCGGCGGCAACTGCCCGGGCTGCTGGATCCGCCGGCTCCAATCCGCCGGGCAGGTCACCGGCACAGGGTCGTAGCCGTGTTCGCGGAGGATCCCCACCGTCGCCTCTCGCGAGCGCGGTTCGAAGTCGACGACGAGCACTCGGACCTTCACGGATGGCTGCTCCTCTTCAGCGCATGGACTGCCAGGGAGGAACATAGGTTTCGCCCCTGCAAGGGGCCAATTCCCGCGGAGGGCCGGGCGGTGTTAGCCTCCGCTGGATGGCATAGGGAGGGGCCTTATGGACCCGGAGATGCTCAGGCGCCTCGAACGGGAGTTTCGGCACCGCTGCCGGGTGGAGGGCGGTGCGTCCGGGGTCGGGGGTTCCGGCCTGGCCCTCTGGGAGTGGCGGGCCACGCTCGCCGGCCAGGGTTCGGTGGTCGAGGCTGGAAGCCTGCGCGCCGATGGGGGATGGCGGCGGGAGGTGGCGTCGAGCCAGGCCGGGACCGCTGCCCGATGGGAGTTCACCGTGGGAGAGGATCTGGCCGAAAGCGGCCACCGGGTGGAGGAGGCGGTACGGGCCCTGGCTGCCGAGGCCGCGAAGGTCAGCGAGCGCTTGGCCTTTCGGGTCTGGGGGCGGCTGCGCTGCTGGTGGAGTCCCGACTCCGGCGCGGCGTCGAGCTGGGAGCAGGGCCTGCTCTTCACCCTCGATGGTGGGGGGCGGCGCAGAGACTGGCTGGTCGAGGACGTCCGGCAGGCTCCCGATGCCGACATCCTGGCCCAGGCCGTCGAAGATATGGACGCCGCGCCCCCGGTGACCGGGTCGCCGGTCCCCAGTGGTTGGAGCGAAGGCCCCGTGGTTCTCGAACCGGAGGCCGCCGGTTGGTGGGTCCACGAGATGGCCCACGCGGCGATGGAGTCCGCCGCCATCCGGGCGCCGAACGCCGCTGGCTTACGTATCGTGGACGACCCCGGCGCCGCCCCCTGGCCGGCGGGCTTCCGCGTCGATGATCGCGGCTGCCCCGCTCGCCGGGCGGTGCTCTGGGATGCCCATGGCTCCGCCTCCAGTGTGGAGCCCGGGCGCTGGCGCAGCGCGTCGGTGCGCCAGTCCCCCCAGCCCTTGCTCTCGTGTACCCGGCTCGAATGGGATCCAAGCGTTCCGCGGATGGATCCTCCGGCCGACGGTGCCCTGTGGATCCGGGCGATCGACGCGGGGCGCTTCGATCCTCTCTCCGGCGAGATCCTCCTCGCCGGCAAGACTTCGACGGGAGAGGATGTGCTGCTCATGTGCACACCTGAACAGGCATGGAGAAGGGCGCGAGTATGCCGGGGTGGCACCCGCGACAGTCAGCAAATGGCCGCCTGTTCGCGACAAGGGTTGACGCTTCCAGTCATGGTCGGCGCGCCGACGCTTGTACTCGAGCCGCTCCGCCGTTACCTGCGAAATCGGGCATAAACCCGCCGTTTTCAATGGCTAGAGGCTTTGACAAGAGGCGTGATGAGGGGCGAGACAAAGGCCTTGGTCAAGGTGTTCCGCCCCTTGGCCGTGACCCAGGCAGTGATCAGGGCTTGAAAGAAAAAGGAAAGAAAAGCTCTTGTTTGTTTCACGGACTCACCGACGGTGAGCGCTTCGAGTGTGGTGAAGGTCTCGAAAGGGGGGACCTGGGCGACCCCACCCGTCCTCTGCCGGCATTCCGGCAGGCGGGTGATGGACCCGCGCCCTGCCGACGGGAAGAACTCACGGATTTGTGGCGGGAGCTGCGTGACGCGCTGCCCGCGTCCGTCGCCCGGGTGGTGGTGGAACTGGACCGGGCTCGGGTCGTGGAGACTGGTGGCGGGGGTCCACCCTGCGTACAGGAGATCGTCGTGGCCCGGGCGCAGCTCGGCTCTCCCCGGGGAGGATTCGCTCCCTGGTCCCGAACGGTTCTCCTCGAGGAAGACCGGTGGCCGGAGGGCTGGCTGCAGGTAGTGGCCCGCGAGGCGAAGAGCTGGTCGCTTCCCCGCGGCCGGGCACCCCGGGCGGGGGATGCCGTCTGGCTCGACGTCTTCGCCGGAGCCGATCTGCTCCGCATGGCGTCCGGGCGCTGGCTGCTTGGGGGTGTGATCGGTGAGAGGGTGGCGGCGACCGGCGTGGAGGTGGTCGCCCCGGGGAGTGCTCCCGCATCCGTGGTGGCCGGTGGGGTGCTGGTCCATCTGCCGCGGGGACCCGGACAGATGGTGCGGGAGAGCTGGAGGCTGCCGCCGCGGCCCGGGTGGAAGCGGTTGCGCCTGTCGGTGGCGCAGGCATCGACGGCCTCGCCGGAAGGCTGGTGGGTTACCCGCCTCCACGCCGTGGGAGCCTTCGTCGTCGGGGCGGGCTTCTGGGCCGACTCGGAAGGGCAGCCTCGCTTCCGCTGGGGACCGCTGCCCCTCGAGGGAGTCGGGAGGTGGCTGGAGAGCGTCGAGGGTTTTCGGGGACCGGCGGTGATGGACGGTGCCGGGGTTCCGGTGGAGATTCCGCTGCTGCGCCTGGGGCAGGTGACGATCGGCCCGAGGGACACCAGATTGGAGGGAGAAAGGGGAAGACCATGAAAAAGGGCGGCGGTATCGCCATCCTGGTCCTGCTCATCGCCCTGGCGGTGGTGCTCTACCTGAGTGCCCGCGACGCGGCCGAGGTTCTTCCAGTGCTCGAGGAGAACGAGCAGGCGGCTCGGGAAGTGGCCGGCCCCGGCGAACTGCCGGGCCTCGGCGCCATGCAGGCGGCCACCGGCCGGCATGCGGCGGAGGTCGATGCGCTGCTCTCCGGCGAAGACGATTCCGCTCCGTGACCTGAGCGGCTGTTTCGCATCCTTGGAAGGGAAGGGACGGGACGTCCGCCCCGGGTTTCCAAGGAGATACGCGATGAACCCGATGAGCCTCGTCGTGGGCCTGGTGGCCGGTTCGCTTGTCGGCATGATCCTCGCCGGCGTCGTCTTCGTTGCTCTGATGCGCAGGAAGATGGTTCAGCTTCGCCGTTCCGCCCTCGATTTCGAAGGCACCCTCGAGGCGATCCGCAAGGCTGTCGGCGCAGTGCCCGGGTGGAGTTTTCCCATGCCGGAGCTGGATTTCCTCGAAAAACTCCAGAAGAAGGGCTTTGGTGTGCAGGGCATTCGCAAGGCGCGCATTTTCTTCCTCTGCAATCCGAGCCACGCTTCCGAGGTGGTGGGCCAGCGTCCGGAGATGATCGGAATCATGCCCTGCTCGTGGGGGGTGCTCGAGGACGAGGCCGGCCGGGTCTACCTGGCCCGGATGAACATCCCCCTGCTCAGCCGGATGTTCACCGGCGTGGTCGGCAGCACCATGCGCCGGGTGGCGGAAGACGAGGAGCGGATGCTGGCCGCCATCGAAGGGACTTCGGCAGGGGGTCGCCCCGCCTGCCCGCCGGCTCCGTAGACCTCCCCGGGGCTCTGCCCGGCGGGCCACCGGGTGCCTGCCCGTGCCTACGGTTCGCCTCCGCGGTCGTTCGGAGCCCGGGCCATGGGCCCGCGCTGCTTCCGGGGGGGCTGTGCCGAGGTTGCGCCGGGGGTGATTGACCTGGAGTCGGTGGGGAATGACATTGCGTTCGAGGGAGGTCCGTCCAGCAGGGAGCAGGTGTGCATCGATTGGTGGCTCAACACCTGGCCGACGATCTGATCGATCAGAGCCGGGGGGCGACGTTGACCCAGGTCGGCGTGGCGGGCCTGGTGAGCCTTCTGCTCTGGTGGGAGGATCCCCCGGGCCTGGTGTGGTGGACCGTCGCCCTCGCTGTTCTGAGCGCCGGCCGCTACTTGTGGATGACGCTCGCGCCGCGCCCCTTTCCCCTCGAAAAACTGCCGATGGCGCGGGTTCTGGTGCTTGGGACGGGCCTGATCTGGTCGGTGGGGCTGGCCACGTCGATGGCCACGGTCGCCCCGGAGCCCCGCTCGATCCTCGTCTTCGTCCTGGTGGGAATGATCTCCGGTGCCTGCCAGTCGCTCTATTTCGATCCGTACTCGATCGGCTTCTACGGCGTTCCCATGATGGCGTCCGGAGTCGGCGTGATGTTCTGGGTCGGAACCTGGTCGGCGACGATGACGGCGATCATGCTCATCGTCTACGGCGTCTATATCGGTGTCGCCACCTACAAGCGTTACCTGTCCACCGTCGACCTGATCCAAAGCCGTGAGATCGCCATCCGAAGCAACGAGGCCCGTCGGCTTTTCCTGGCCAATGTCAGCCACGAGATTCGAACGCCCCTCGGGGGCATCATGGGCATGACCGATCTCCTCCTGCGTACGCAGCTGGACGCCGAGCAACTCGAGTACGCGATGACGACCAGGACCTGCGCCCGGTCCCTGGCCTACGTGATCGACGACATTCTCGACTACTCCAAGATCGAGGCCGGCCGGATGGAACTGCGTTCCGATCCCTTCGACCTGGTTCCGATCGTCGAGCAGGTGATGGACATCCTCTCCCAGCGGGCGCGTGAGGCGGGTCTCACCCTGTCCTGCTACATCGATCCCACGCTCCCCCGTGCGGTGGTGGGAGACGCGGGTCGTTTCCGCCAGATCCTGATCAACCTAGTCAACAATGGGATCAAGTTCACCGAACGCGGTTCCGTCAGCATCGAAGTCGGCGGCCGCCGGACGGACGCGTCCCGCCTGGAACTGGAGGTGCGGGTCCGGGACACCGGCATCGGCATCTCGCTCGAGGACCAGCAGCGCATCTTCGACGCGTTTACCCAGGTGGATGCCAGCGAGGCGCGGCGTCATGGCGGCAGCGGCCTGGGACTGGCGATTTCGCGTCGCCTGGTGGAAATGATGGGCGGAAAGATCGGGGTCGAAAGCACTCCGGGGCGGGGATCGACGTTCTGGTTCACCGCGGTCCTCGGTTGCCAGCAGGGTGATGCTCGGCTGACCGATCTGCTGCCCCCGTCGATGGAGGGGATCGGCGTGCTGCTGGTCGAGGGGGACGGCGAGAGCCGCCGCGTTCTTTCTCGACAGCTCCGGGATGCCGGCCTGCGGGTGCTGGTGGCCGCGGACCCCGGGGGTGTGGCCGCCGCTGTCCAGGCGCAGGATGCGTCCATCGGTTTGATGGTGGTCGTGGCGCGGGGAGCGATGGAAGAATTTCACACGCTGGTCGCCGATGCCGTGGGCGCCGGTGTGCCCGCCGGGATTCCAGCGCTGTTGATTCGCCCCATGGGATCCCGCGGCGACGCCGAAAGCTTCCGCCGGATGGGCTTTGGCAACAGTCTCTCACTGCCGGTCAAGCCCTCCTGGCTCCTCCAGGCGGTGGCCTGCACCTTCGAGGGGGCGGTCTTCTCGCCGGTGGGAGGTCCCCAGCGCCGCACGTCGCCGAACGCCGCCCCGGCGGTCCGGTCCGGAGGCCAGGTGCGGATCCTGCTGGCCGAGGACAACCCGGTCAACCGGATGGTGGCGGTCAGAATCCTCGAAGAGTTGGGCTACCAGGTGGTCACCGCGGAAAACGGCTTCGAAGCGCTGGCCGCGCTGCGTTCCGGCGATTTCGATCTTCTGCTCAGTGACGTGCAGATGCCCGAGATGGACGGCATCGAGCTGACCCGACGCATCCGGGCCGGGGAACAGCCAGGGCAGCGCCTGCCGATCGTGGCCATGACGGCCCACGCTTTCGAAGAGGACCGCCGGCGTTGCCTCGACGCCGGCATGGACGACTACGTGTGCAAGCCCATCGCCGGAGAAGAGCTGGATCGGGTCATCCGGAGCCAGCTCGTCCCTCGGCTGGCGGCGTCGGATGTCCCGCCCCGTTGACGCGCCCGGCGGTGTGTACCTCTCCGCGGCCTCGTCCTCCGGCGGGGACCACTCCCGGAGGGTCGCGGGTCACCACCAGGGCGATGCCGAAAGCCCGGCGAGCCTGGGAGCCTGTGAGCACTTTATCCGGTGCGCCGCGGTCGACGATTTCGCCCTGGTCCATCAGCAGCAGTCGATCGGGACCGCGGACGGCCAGCGCCAGATCGTGGAGGGAGAAGAGCACGGCCTTGCCCGCGTCGGCCAGTTCCCGCAGTAGATCGAGCACCGAGCAGGCGTGGCCCACGTCGAGGGCCGAGGTGGGCTCGTCGAAGACGAGCACGCCGGAGGCCTGGGCAATGGCCCGGGCGAGGAAGACCCGCCGCCGCTCGCCTCCGGAGAGGGTGGCCACGAGTCGGTGACGCAGGTGGGCGACGTCCGAGACGGTCATGGCTCTCTCGGCGGTCAGCCGGTCTTCCCGGGTGTAGCCACGCAGGGCGCCGGCATGGGCGTAGCGGCCGAGCAACACCGTCTGCTCCACGCTCAGGGAGAAGGCGGAAACGCTGTCCTGGGGCAGGTAGGCCAGATGGCGGGCCAGTTCCCGGCGTTGGAGGGCGGTTGCCGGTCGGCCTGCGAGGGTGACGCCTCCCGCGAAGGGGGGCAGCAGGCCCGCGATGGCGCGCAGCAGGGTGGTCTTGCCCGCGCCGTTGGGGCCGGCGAGAGCCACCAGCTCCCCTGGCCGGAGTTCCAGGTCCACACCTCGCAGGATCTCCCGGCGGCCGAGCCGCACCCGCAGGTCCCGCACGCGGAGGAGTGGAGGCTGGGTCAAAGCCATTCCATGCGCACCAGGGGCTGCTCGGCGCGGACCTCGCTGCCGTCGGCGGCGAGGATTTCGACCACCCGGGCCCGCTCCGCGCCGGCCGGGGGATCGAAGGTGATCGGGGAAAAGCACTTCATCACTTCCACCAGGCCCAGGGTATCCCCCCGCTGCAGTTCGGTGCCCACTTCGATGTAAGGCGGACTGTCGGGGGAGGGGCGCCGATAGAATGTGCCGTGGGTCGGGGAGCGGACCTCGAAGGCGGAACTGTCCGTGTCCTGGCTTTCGGGATCCGCCGCTTCCGCGCCGCTGGGAGCCACCGCCACGGCCAGCACCTGGCCGTACTCGCAGGCCGTCGAGGGGTCGGCCAGAAGCACCTCCCGGAGCTGGGCCGGCCGGGCCCGGGGAAAAACCAGGTCGAAATGGCGCTCGTTTTCGGTGAGCAGGCCGAGTCGGCTGCCGGCGGTGACCACCTCGCCCTCGAGGCGGTACCAGCGGATCCGCCCCGGTGCGGGAGCCGCAATCTGCCGTTTGCCTGCATCACCTTCGATGAGCAACGCGGGAAGGCTGGGCCGGACCATGGGGATCGCTCCTCGCCGGGGCTTCAGGCCTGGTTGCGTGGCGCGAACCAGTTCATCTCGCGCTCCATGTCCTGGGAAAGGCCGTCGATCACTTCTTCCCAGTCCACCTCGCCGCTCTCCAGGATGGAGTCGGCGATGCGGCGGGCTGCATGCCTCCCGAGAGACTCGAGGAAGTCCTCGTTTTCGAGCATCCACTTCTGGAAGGTGACCACGCGTGAGTTCATCCGCCGCTCCGTATGGTATTGCACACCTTTTGGGGGTCGGGCTTTTGGGGGTCGGGCCTACACCTGCATCTTACAGCAAAGCGCTCGAGCCGCGAGCTTGAAACTCTTCGCGTCTAGCGAGGTTCGTCGGCCAGCAGCACGAGATCGTGCAGGGACCAGATACGGGGGTTGCGCACCGTGCGGTAACCGATGGACTGGTAGGCCATTTCGGCGAAGGCGGCCAGATAGTTTCGCATTTCTCCGACCTTGATGACCTCGTCCACGTCCATCTGGCTCGCCGCCTTGTGGGGATCCATGTCGGCGCTGATGCGGTCTTCCACCTCCTGCATGCCCCGGGCGACCTCCTGCCGCTCCTCTTCGCTGTCGGCGGTGATCTCGAAATTGTCGTCGAGGCGGGTGCGGTAGGCGCCGATGGCCAGGGTGCGGCCTTCCATCACGGCCAGCCGGGCGATGGGGGTGGCCAGTTGCATCACCGGTTCGTAGGGCAGGCCCGCCATGGCGTAGTAGCCGGCGCCGGAGGCCTTGCGCAGCAGAACTGTGGCCATGGGCACGGTGTTGGTGGAATTGGTGTAGATCAGCGAGGAGCCGTAGCCCAGCAGGCCGCGCTTTTCGGCCTCGACCCCGATATCGAAGCCGGAGACGTCCTGCAACCAGATCAGCGGCAGGCCGTCGTCGTTGCAGGCCCGGGAGAACTGGCTGATCTTGGCGATGCCTTCCCGGTAGAGGATACTTCCCGGGCGTTTCTCGCCGGCCAGCTCGGGGTGCTCGGAGAGCTGGGGGTTGTTGGCGATCAGGCCGACCCACAGCCCCGAGATGCGGCCCACGCCGCAGACCATGTCGCGGCCGGTCTCGGGCAGCACTTCCCGGAACAGGGAGTCGTCGAGCAGTCGGGCCAGCACCTGCCGGATGTCGTAGGCGTGGCGGTAGTCGGGGGGGAAGACCGAGGCCAGCTCGGCGGAGGGGAAGGCCGGGGCAGCGGGTACGGCACCCCGGCGGTAGTAGTCTGCGGCGGGGCTGGGCAGGGTGCTGATTTCCCGGCGGATTCGGGCGATGCAGTCCGGATCGTCCTTGACCCGGTAGTCGGCGCAGGCCGACAGGTGCACGTGCACGTCGGGGCCGCCGATGTCGAGGGATGTGATCTTCTGGCTCTTGGCGCCCTTGATCAGCGCCGCACCGGCGATGACCATGTAGGCCTGCTCGGTCATGTAGACCACGTCGCTGATGATCGGCATGTAGCCGCCGCCGGCGATGCAGTCGCCGAAGACCCCCGCCACCTGGGGCACTCCAGCCGCCGACAGGCGTGAGTTCATCTTGAAGATCGCCCCCGCGCCGGTCAGCCCGGGAAAGGTCCTGGCCTGCTCGGGCAGGAAGAGGCCGGAGCAGTCCACCAGGTAGACCACCGGGATGCGCAGGCGCAGGGCCATCTCCTGGGCCCGCTCGATCTTCTCGGGGGTGCGGGGCCACCAGGACCCCGAGGCCACCGTGTTGTCGTTGGCGATGACCATCGACCAGCGCCCCTCGATGCGGCAGAAGGCGGTGACCACGCCGGCGCCGGGGGAGGTGCGCTTGGAGGGACCGAAGGTTTCGCCGTCGTTGACCAGGGTGCCGACGGGAAGGGGGCGTGTGCCCGGGTCGATCAGCGCGCCGATGCGTTCCCAGGTGGTCATCTTGCCCTTGCGGTGGACCCGCTCGATGTATTTCTCGCCCCAGCCGGCGCGGATCGCCTCGCGGCGCTGGTCCAGGCGCTCTTCGAGGGGGGCCATGGCCTCGGCGGCCTTCAGGGCGGCGGCCTCGGCGAGGGGGGAACCGATGGGGTGAAGGGAGACGCGCGCCATGACGAGTCCTCGCGGGGGTCAGTCGGAAGGATGCGGGGCGGGGGAGCCGAGGTCGATGTCCTCGAGCGTGCCGGTGTCGTAGTCGCCCGAGGTGAAGGCCTGGTGGGCGAGGATCTTCAGGTGGGCGGGGATCGTGGTGGGCACCCCCTCGATGCGGGCTCCGGCCAGGCACGCGCTCAGGCCTGCGATGGCCGCCGGGCGGCTGGGGCCCCAGGCGATGACCTTGGCCACCAGGGAATCGTAGAAGGGGGGCACCTCCGAGGGCCGGAGCACGTGGGTATCGACCCGGATCCTCGCGCCGTCGACCTGCCGAGGGAAGTCGAAGCGGGTGATCTCGCCCGGGGAGGGCCGGAAGTCGTCGGAGGGGTCCTCGGCGTTGATTCGGGCCTCGATGGCGTGGCCGTCGAGGGTGATCTCTTCCTGGCGCAGGGCCAGGCGCTCGCCGGCGGCCACCCGAAGCTGGTGCTCGACCAGGTCGATGCCGGAGATCATCTCGGTCACCGGGTGCTCCACCTGCAGGCGGGTGTTCATCTCCATGAAGTAGAGCTTGCCGCCGGGCTCCCGCAGGAACTCCACCGTTCCGGCCCCCTCGTAGCCCACGGCCAGGGCGGCCTGGACCACCAGCTCGCCGTAGTGTTGGCGCAGGGCTGGGTCGAGTACGGGGCTGGGGGCCTCTTCGACGAGCTTCTGGTGACGGCGCTGGACCGAGCACTCTCGCTCGCCGAGGTGCACGGCCGCACCCCAGCTATCGGCCATCAGCTGGAATTCGATGTGACGGCCGCGCTCGATGAACTTCTCCAGGTAGAGCCCCGGGTTGCTGAAGGAGGCCTCGGCCTCCCGGCTGGCCTCGGTGAAGCCCTGGGCCAGCTCACTTTCGTCGCGACAGATGCGCATGCCCTTGCCGCCCCCGCCGGCAGTGGCCTTGAGCAGCACGGGATAGCCGATCTCGGCGGCCAGGCGCCGGGCCTGGTCGATGTCGTCCAGGGTGCCCTCGGAGCCGGGGATGGTGGGCAGGCCGGCGGAGGCCACGGTCCGGCGGGCCAGGGCCTTGTCTCCCATCAGGCGGATCGCTCGGGGAGGCGGGCCGACCCAGGCGAGACCCTGATGGCGCACTCGAGTGGCAAACAGGGCGTTCTCGGCGAGGAAGCCCCAGCCCGGGTGCAGGGCCTGCACGTCAGCCTGCTGCGCGGCCTGGAGGATCGCCTCCTGGTCGAGATAGCTCCTGGCAGGATGGGCCGGTCCGAGGCAGATCGCCTCGTCGAAGGCCTCGAGCCAGGGCGCCCCCCGGTCGGCCTCGCTGAACACGGCCACGGGACAGACCGACATCTTGCGGCAGGTGCGGGCCACGCGGACAGCGACCTCACCCCGGTTGGCGACGAGCAGCTTTCTGAACATGCCGCGCATTATCCGGGACGGGGAGGCGGTGGCGCTACCGGTTGACACCAGTGGGTCCAGGTAGTAGCTAAAGATGTCATGGGAGTGCGCCTGTCGTACGGTGCGTGACTCCCCGCAATGTTGTTTCGCATGACGCCCGGACGGCGTTTGTGAGCATCCGGTCGCCTTGCAAGTCGGGAGGGAGAGCCAATATGAACAAGAGAGAGAGAGCACAAGAGATCAGATGATCGCGGCTCCTGCCGCAGGATCTGTTTGCTGGCGGCGGTCCTGGTAGCGGGCTTCATGCTCACCACCGCGCCGAGTTCTGCCCTGTGCCCAACGCCCGAGCCGCTCTCGGCCCCCGAGGCTGAGAACGACCCTTACTACGCTCAGCTTTGCGGCCTTGCGATTCCAGGCGGCGATGAGGTCCTTCCGTGTCCTGCCACAGACACGCCGCCGCAGGTAACCGGCCCGATTCGGGCGCAGCAGGTAACCCTCATGTCATCTGTGTTGTCCGAGGGGTTGACCTCTGCCCACGCGATCTGGTGGGAGGCCGCGCAAGTACTCGGTTCGGGAGCCTATGACATTCTCTGGCGGCACAGGTCGATTGATGGCATGCCCCAGGGTGGATGGCGTCCGAGCACCGCGGTTTCGTTCGGCGCCTCGGGATTGAGCGATGCGAGCACCGATCATGTCTATCGGGTCGCCTTCGAAGATGCGAACGGTGACAAGACTTGTTGGTCTCGGTGGTCATCTCCGCAAGCGACCGCTGCGTTCTTGCCGAATCCGAAGCCGCTGACTGCGGTCCCGCAGCAGGTAGAAGACACCTTCGAGCGCCAGCCGACCAGCCCGCGCCCAGGCGACGGACTCGGCCCCGAGGATGCTTGGAAGGTCATGGGCCAGTTGCACCGGATCGCCGAAGATGCCGGTGGCATCCGCTATGCTCTCTTCCCCCAGGGATCGACGGCATCCTGGGGTCGGGAAGCCACGGACACCCATGTCTTCACGCAGGCAGAGTTCCGGACTCTCAGCACCGCCCAGAAGCCGAATCCTCTCGGGACCAGTGGACGCCCGAAGAACTGGCGTGTTTCGGTCCAGGCACGCGACCTGACTGCTCCGGACGTCTGCGGGGGCACAACGCTTGCCGCTTACGCTTACGTCGTCCAGGCCCGACACGGGCCCACATGGGACGATGACGAGGATTTCGAGCCCGAACTTCGCATCATCCGCGCGGGGCCCAGCGGATGCTCCGAGGGAGAAAAGGAGCTTCTTCCATTCCAGAAGGTCATGGTCAAGTGTCCTGCGGTGGACCGGACAGGGCTGAAGAATGGAGGACAGGTTCTTCTGCGCATTGAAGTCGAAGAGAACGACGATAGTCAAACAACGATTCACGCCCTGCTTGCCTGGGACTGCGATGGCTCGTCATGTGCGTCCAGTTGCGAGTGGAGAGACATCCTCGATCCGGATGTCCAGCTCGGACATCCACTGTACAACAGTAGCGGCCGCCATGGCGTAAATGTCAATCACTGGGATCACCGCATCGACGCCGTAAGAGCAGGAAGTGGGCCGCAGTAACTCATCGACAGGTCGACGAGACGGAAGACCACTCCGGCGGCTGTCCGTGGCAACCCTGGGTAGGTTCCTCCTGCTTGTCCTGGCTATTGGTGTGGAGGCGATCTTTCCGTCTCCGGCCGTCGAGGTCGTTGACCTGGCTAGTGATCCTGATGTTGTTCGCATCGATGGCCCGCTGCGGGACCAGGCAGGAAGGAGGATGGAGACCTGTGACATCAACGGCGATGGTATCGACGACCTTCTCGTCAGTTCTCCGGATGGGGACGGCCCGGGTGACTCGCGCCTGGGTGTGGGTGAAGCCTATGTGGTATACGGCCACCGCGGCCGCTGGATCGGCCCTCTGAGTCTGATCGTGGACAGTGATGTCTGGATCTACGGCCAGGATCCCTACGATCACGCTGCAAAGGGTCTCGGCTGTGGAGACGTGAACGGAGACGGCTACGACGACATCGTACTCGGAACGCCCCTCGGCGATGGACCGAGCAACACTCGCAACAACGCCGGACAGGCACATGTAGTTCTGGGTGGCCCTTCCATGGCTCCGGAGATCGACCTCCTTGCCGATCCCGGAATTCAGGTTTACGGCAACATCAGCAGTGGGCAACTCGCGGACAGCGGCCAGGTTTCCGTTGGTGACGTGAGTGGCGACGGGTTGGGTGACATCCTGCTCGGCGCCGGCAATACGCCAGGGATCAGCCCCGGAACCGGTACCAATGCGGGAAGGGTGTACGTTGTATTGGGTCGAGTCGTTTGGCCGGGAACTGTAGATCTGGTGACGGACAGTGATGTGACGATCTACGGCCGGGCCTCCTTCGATGGCCTTGGGGTCGTGGGCAGCGGAGATCTGGACGCCGACGGGACAGATGACCTCATCGCAGTCGCGCCGAGCGGGGACGGTCAGGACGATAGCCGCAATAACGCAGGCGATATCAACGTATTCATCGGACGCGCCACATGGCCCAAGTCGATCGACCTGTTCGTGGAGGACCCGGATATTTTTCTGTTTGGGGCGGATACCGCCGATGCTTTTGGCACCCCTCAGTACCCGATCGTGTCGAATCTCGACGGTGATGCGCACGCCGAATTGCTGTTGGGCTCGATTCGAGCCGACGGCAAGAACAATGACCAGTCGCTGGCGGGCGAAGCCCGGGTCTCTGAGCCAGGCCTCAATCCTCCGGCTATCATCGATCTCGCGACCGATTCCGACCTTATCGTTTACGGCTCGGAGGCCGGGGACAGCTATGCTGCAGGTATACGAGCCGGCGACGTCAATGGAGACGGTATAATTGATCTCGTTTGCGGTGCCTCGAAAGCGGATGGAACTGACAATGCTCGGATCGACGCCGGCGAGATCAGCGTGTTCTTCGGCCCCTTGCTCTTCCCCAGCGAGCTCGAGGTCGCCAACAATGACCACGACATGGTGATCTACGGCCGTGCCGGAGACAAGCTGAACGTCAAGAGCATCGGCGACCTCAATGGCGATGGCATAGCGGAGATGATCGCTTCGACGGACATCGACAGCGATACCGAGGTTCCATCGGTCTGGCTGATCAGCCCCGTCGACGTCGATGGTGACGGGCTGACCCAGCTCCCGGACAACTGCCCGCTGGTCTTCAACCCGGGCCAGGAGGACGGTGACGGCAACGGAATCGGTGATGCCTGCGACGGAGACTACGACGCTGACGGCCAGATCGATGAGCAGGACTGCGCGCCCGCGGACCCGGCGGGAGGGACTCCTTCGGTCGTCGATGGAGTGCGGTTCGCGGCAGGCTCGAAGACGACGTTGCAGTGGGATGTGGCCGCCTTCTCCGACCTCTATGACGTCTCACGAGGGGCGCTCAGTGCCCTGGGCGGTGGCGACTACGGGAGCTGCCAGAACGACCGCGACAGCGACCTTGGCGATACGACCTTCGAGGAAGACGAGGTGCCCGTAGCCGGCGAGGGTTTCTTCCTGCTGATCCGCGGTCGCAACCTCACCTGCTCTTCAGCAGGAAGCTACGGCAACGACTCCGCTGGCAGCGAGCGCCTGAACACCAACCCCTCGGCCTGCCCGTAGGTAGGGGCCACGCGGACGGCGACCTCACCACGGTTGGCGACGAGCAGCTTTCTGAACATGCCGCGCATCATCCGGGACGGGGAGGCGGTGGCGCTACCGGCGAGGCGAGCCGGGTTTGTCGGCGCGGGGGACTTCGTCCAGGATGCTCGCTGGTGAGACTGCCTACCCCAGCGTTGCAAAACCACGCGTCCACTTTCCCGCCTCGAGCTGGCGTAGAGGTGGGTTCTCGCCCAGATAGCGGATCTCCACCGCTGGTCCGGGAACTTCACCGCCCGTGAACTCTGGAACCAGACGGATACCTGCCGTCATTCGCCAGATACGGCCCATCAACTGTCGTTCCCGGAGAATCCAGAGCCTAGTTTCTGCAACTGCGGAGCCTACTGTCCGCCACCCCGAAGTGCCTGGCGCTGGATGCGCAAGCGGGCTGCCTCTTCGTCGTTCGGGCTCGAGACCGGTTCGTAGCGGGGTGATGACCAGCCACCAGATTCGAGTCTGCACCAGCCGAGAGAGTCCGCTGCATCCTCCCAGTCGATCCAGACCCTGCCCGAGCGAGCATGGAGCCGGATGTCGATGTCACCGTTGCCGTCCAGCCCCGTGAAAACGGTGGTCGCCAGGGTGGTGGGGGTCCATCCGTTGCCACCTTCGGAGACGACGACCTCCGTGCCGCTCGGATCCGTGGGGCGCTGGTAAGCTACGAGTTCCTCGACAGAACTGGTGACTGACGATTTCACACCGGCGTCGACCGGCACGGGTGCCGACCATGCGCCGAGCGGCGGCCGGGTCAGCCAGTACACTTTGCCCTCGGACCAGTAGGTGATGCGTGCCGTTCCATCCGGGGCGTAGGCGAATTCCGGGTCCTGGTCGTCCACGGAGTTGGTCGTGAGCGTCTCCGGGTCGGTCCACCTGTCACCACTCCACCTGGAGATGACGATCTCGTAGTCCGTCCCGTCGTGCCGGGACCAGGCCACCTCGGGAACATCGCCGACGGGATCCCATGCCAGAGAGGGCCAGCCGTCCGGAGTGGGACCGGCGCTGCCGTCCGGGTTCAGAGCCCAGGCAGCAGGAATGTGGAGGCGCATGATGGGCCAAGGAGCGCCATCGTCCCCTCCCGCCATCAGATCTTAGGTCAAGACCGCCGACTCCACGTCCGAGTCCGGCTGCCGGTCGACCGAAACCTCCGCTGCCAACGGATGAAGAAAAGTCAACCCGAGCAGGAGAAGAATGAGGCCCTTCAGAACATTCCCGATCATGGGGTTCTCCTCCTCTCTTTGGGACGAACATCCCAGCCCATCGCGCTCATGAGCGTGCCGAGATTCGGGCCGGAAAGCCGCTTCAGCCGGCTTCTCCATCGGCGGCGTTCGGCACTGTCTCCCCACTCTGCCGCCAGCGTTTCGAGGTGCTGGCCCGCTTCACGTGCCTTCTCAATCAGACCGTGCGTCCTGGCCAGCCGGAAGGCCTCCTCGAGCCGCTCTCGCGCCTCCTCCCTCGTCCCGCAAGCGCCCAGCACCTTTCCCAGGGC